>NZ_JARAWX010000031.1:96777-102213 GCF_033793585.1 Streptomyces sp. MI02-7b
GGCGCGGTGCTGGCGGTGGACGGGGTGTTCGGTACGGCGACGGCGGCCGCGGTGCGGTCCTTCCAGGGCGCGCAGGCGCTGCCGGTGGACGGTGCCGTCGGGTCCGCGACCTGGCAGGCGCTCGTCGTGTCGCCGCTGGCCCAGGGCGACGGCGGCGCCGCCGTGTCGGCGGCGCAGTCGCTGCTCAACGCCCACGGGGCGGCGCTGGCGGTGGACGGGGTGTTCGGTACGGCGACGGCGGCCGCGGTGCGGTCCTTCCAGGGCGCGCAGGCGCTGCCGGTGGACGGTGCCGTCCGGTCGGCGGGCTGGCTGCGGCTGCTCGCGCCGTGAACCGCGGGGGCGGCACCCCGTCCCGGGTGCCGCCCCCGCGGGGCGTGGGGTCAGCCCAGCCGGGCGTGGAGGAACTCCAGTGTGCTGCGCCAGGCGCGGTCCGCCGACTCGGCGTGGTACGCCTCGGGACGCTGGTCGTTGAAGAACGCGTGGCCGGCCGGGTAGGTGCGGAAGTCGGCCTCGACACCGGCCTGTTCGCGGATGGCGTCGCGCAGGGCGACCAGCGCGGCCGGCGGAACGCTCTCGTCGGTCTCGCCGAAGTGCCCGAGGACCTCGGCCTTGAGGCCGCTGAAGTCGGGCAGTTCGCCCTGGATGACCCCGTAGAAGGGGACCGCGGCGCTCACCCGCGGGTCGTTGGCGGCCTGGTAGAGGACGAATCCGCCGCCCATGCAGAAGCCGACGGAGCCGACGGTGTCCGAGGTGACCTCGGGGCGCCCGAGGAGGTAGTCCACGGCGCCGGACAGCAGATCGACGCCGTGCGCCACCGGCAGCGCGCGCATCATGCGCAGCGCCTCGCCGGAGTCGTGGGCGACGTTGCCGCCGTACAGGTCGGGGGCGAGGGCGACGAAGCCCTCCTTGGCCAGGCGTTCGGTGACGTCGGCGATGTGGTCGTTCAGGCCCCACCATTCCTGGATCACGATCACGCCCGGACCGTGCCCGGCGGGCGGCAGCGCCAGGTAGCCGTGCGCGGTGGCTCCTGCGCTGGTGAAGGTGACGTTCTGACGGACGGGGGAACCGGTCTGCTGCGGAGTCTCGGCCATGGGATCACGCTATGCCCGGGGACCTGATCGTACAAATTTAAAGCATGCGCAAAGCGGGGCGCTTGCCCAGTAACGGCACCGGAGCGATACCGAACAAACCGGCGGAAAATCGTCCTCGATTCCCCGTTACGGAGGACCGGGTCGCGGCGTTGTCCGAGCGTACGTCCGATTCGGTCGAGGGGGGACTGCGCATGGGGAAGACGACGGGCACCGACGCACTGGCGCCGGAGGAGGTCTCGGAGTCGGAGCGACTGCTGTTCGGCGGGCCGCTCCGCTACGACATGGGGTGGAACAAGCACGACGGCTCCTTCCTGGAGCTGGGCCTGCGCGCGATGATCCGGCGGCTGCCGCAACTCGTCGCCACCAGCGTGCGCCTGGCGCACCGCGCCGACCCCCGGGCACTGCGCGCGGTCGCCCTGGCCGAGGTGGGCCGCGGCATCGTCCAGGCGGTGGGCCTGGTCGCCGTCAACGCCGTGCTCGCGCGGGTTCTCCTGCCGGGGGAGACCACCGAGCGGCTGACGGGCGCCGCGCCCGCTCTGGCGGTCGTCGCAGGCGCCGCCCTGGCCGGCGCGCTGCTGCGCTCGGTGTCCACGGCGGGCACGGGCAAACTCGAGCCGACGGTGGAGCGTGTGGCCACCGAGACCTACCTGGAGCGCGTGGCCCGCGTGGAGCTCGCGGCCGTGGAGGACGAGGAGTTCCACAAACTGCTGGACTCCGCGTCCTGGGGCGCGGCCTCGGCCCGCCGCATGATCATGTTCTGTGCGGAGGTCGTCAACGCCCTCATCTCGCTGGGCGCCGCGGCCGGCGTCCTGGCCGTCCTGCACCCGGCGCTGCTGCCGCTGCTGGGGCTGATGACCCTGCCCAGCGCCTGGAGCGCGCTCACCATCGCGCGGCGCCGGTACATCTCCTTCCACAACTTCGTGCAGCACGCCCGGGCCGGGCAGTTGCTCGGACGGCTGCTCATCGACCGGGAGGCGGCGCCGGAAGTGCGGGTGCACGGCCTCGGGCCGTTCCTGCTGAGGCACTTCAGGGCCATGGCCGAGACCGGCGAGCAGGAGCAGACCCGGCTCGCCCGGCTGGCCGCCCGCACCGGGCTGACGGCCGCCGCATGGACCGGGCTCGCCACGGCGGCGACGTACGGCGCGCTCGGCGCCCTGCTGTGGAGCGGGGCGATGGCGCTGTCGGTCGCGGGCACCGCGGTCATCGCCATCCGCACCGGCTCCTCCTCCCTGGACCGGCTCGTCGTCCAACTGGGCTACCTGCACGAGGAGGCGCTGTTCGTCGCCGACCTCGACCGGCTGTGCACCGAGGCCGACCGGCTGGCGATCCCGCCCGGCGGACTCGACCTCCCCGAGCGCGTCGGCGCCATCCGCTTCGAGAAGGTCACCTTCAGCTACCCCGGCACGGAGAAGGGGCCGGCCCTGTGCGACGTCGACGTCACCATCCCGGCCGGGAAGATCGTCGCCCTCGTCGGCCGCAACGGCAGCGGCAAGACCACCCTCGCCAAGCTGCTGTGCGGTCTGTACGCCCCGGACGCCGGGCGCGTGCGCTGGGACGGAGTGGACGCCGCCGACGCCGACCGCCGCCAGATCTTCGACCGCATCGCCCTGGTCTCCCAGGACGCCTGCCGCTGGCCCTTCACCGCCCGGGTCAACGTCGCCATCGGCCGCCCCGGCGCGCCCCTCACCGACGACCGCCTCGACGCCGCCGCCCGCTACTCGGGGGCCGACGAGGTCGTCTCCGCCCTCCCGCACGGCTGGGACACCCTGCTCGCCCGCGGCTACCGCGGCGGCCACGAGATCTCCGGCGGCCAGTGGCAGCGCCTCCAGCTCAGCCGCGCCCAGTACCGGGACGCCGAGATCCTCGTGGTGGACGAGCCCACCAGCGCTCTCGACGCCCAGGCCGAACAGCGCGTCTTCGACCTCATCCGCGAACTCGCCGACGACGGTCAGACCGTCGTCCTGATCACCCACCGGCTGCACAGCGTCCGGCACGCCGACGAGATCTACGTCCTGGACGCGGGCCGCGTCGTCGAGCGCGGCAGCTTCGAGGCGCTGATGGCGGACGCCGCCGGGCCCGGTCTGTTCCGGGAGATGTACACGCTCCAGTCCCGGCAGTACGAGCACCCCGAGGGCGCGGTCCCGGCGCAGCGCGCCGAGCCGAACGCGGAGGCGCTCTGACCTGCCCGGACGGGGTCGCGGCACGCTGAAGCGTTGGGGGGAACTGGGTGCCCCGGTCGGGGTACTCAGTTCCTTATGAGGGGGATCGTTCCCCTTCCAGCGAGGACTCGATCTCCCGGACCACCCGCCACATCGGCGTGCGCCGCCGGGTGATCACCACGACGACGTCGTCCTCGGCCTCCGCCGGCTCCCCGGCCGCGGCGGCGCCCTCGGCGTTCCAGCCGCGGCGCACGTACTCCAGCGCGTGGTCCACGGCGGCGAAGGCGTCGCCCTCGCCGCCGGAACGCAGCCACGAGCGCAGGCCGTTGTTGTGCGCGGCGACCACGGCGGCGGCGATGACGTCGGCCCGCAGTTTGCCGTCCGGGCGGCCGGCGAAGCGCGCCCCGAGGTACTCCGCCAGCGCGCGCTCGTAGCGCCAGACCACGGACAGCTCGTACGCGCGCAGACCGGGCACCTGCTTGGTCAGGCGGTAGCGCTGCACGGAGAAGGTGGGGTTCTCGGCGTACATGTTCAGCACCAGGCGGGCGGCGCCGCACGCCTTGGACACCGGGTCGTCGGCGTCCGCGCTCGCCTCCAGGAACTCGGTCATCTCGGCCAGCGCGCGCTCATGGTCGGGAAAGACCACGTCTTCCTTCGAGGGGAAGTAGCGGAAGAACGACCGCCGGCCGACGCCCGCGAGGGCGACGATGTCGTCGATCGTCGTCGCCTCGTAGCCGCGTTCCAGGAAGAGCCGGAAGGCCGCTGCGACGAGTGCGTCCCGCATCGGGGGCTTCGTGGTCATGGTCCGAAAATCTAGCATCGAGGGCTTACGGATGGCACTGAGTGTGCATAATTGAGGGTACTCGATGCCATGGGCGCCGTACACGGACTGGAGTGACCGATCGTGAGCCAGGAATTCGACCTGTTCCGGACGTCGGAGGAGCACGACATGCTCCGCGACGCGGTGCGTTCGCTCGCGGAGGCGAAGATCGCGCCGTTCGCGGCGGAGGTGGACGAGGCGGGGCGGTTCCCCGAGGAGGCGCGCGAGGCACTGGAGGCGAACGACCTGCACGCGGTGCACGTGCCGGAGGAGTTCGGCGGTGCGGGCGCGGACGCGCTGTCCACGGTGATCGTGATCGAGGAAGTCGCGCGCGTGTGCGCCTCCTCGTCGCTGATCCCGGCCGTGAACAAGCTCGGCTCGCTGCCGGTGCAGCTGTCGGGCTCGGAGGAGCTGAAGGCGAAGTACCTGGGGGCGCTGGCGCGCGGCGAGGGCATGTTCTCCTACTGCCTCTCGGAGCCGGAGGCCGGCTCCGACGCGGCGGGGATGAAGACCCGCGCGGTGCGCGACGGCGACTTCTGGGTGCTCAACGGCGTCAAGCGGTGGATCACCAACGCCGGCGTGTCGGAGTTCTACACGGTGATGGCGGTGACCGACCCCGAGAAGCGCTCCAAGGGGATATCGGCCTTCGTGGTGGAGAAGGGCGACGAGGGGGTGTCCTTCGGCGCCCCGGAGAAGAAGCTCGGCATCAAGGGCTCGCCCACGCGCGAGGTGTACTTCGACAACGTGCGCATCCCGGCGGACCGGATGATCGGCGCGGAGGGCACCGGCTTCGCCACCGCGATGCGGACGCTGGACCACACCCGCGTGACGATCGCCGCACAGGCGATCGGCATCGCCCAGGGCGCGCTGGACTACGCCAAGGGCTACGTCAAGGAGCGCAAGCAGTTCGGCAAGGCGATCGCGGAGTTCCAGGGCATCCAGTTCATGCTGGCGGACATGGCGATGAAGCTGGAGGCGGCGCGGCAGCTGACGTACGCGGCGGCGGCGAAGTCCGAGCGGGGCGACGGCGACCTGACCTTCTTCGGCGCGGCGGCGAAGTGCTACGCCTCGGACGCGGCGATGGAGATCACCACGGACGCGGTGCAGCTGCTGGGTGGTTACGGGTACACGCGGGACTACCCGGTGGAGCGCATGATGCGGGACGCGAAGATCACCCAGATCTACGAGGGCACCAACCAGGTCCAGCGCATCGTCATGGCCCGCAACCTGCCGTAATCGGCAAACCGAGAGTGTGGAGGGACATCAAGTGAGCTTGAGGATCGTTGTAGCGGTGAAGTACGTGCCTGATGCCACGGGTGATCGTCACTTCGCGGGGGATCTGACGACGGATCGTGATGCGGTGGAC
>NZ_JARAWX010000032.1:0-95808 GCF_033793585.1 Streptomyces sp. MI02-7b
CCCCGGCTTCTCCCGCTCCGGCGCGACGATGTCCACCGCGCTCATCCTCGACCTGGACCGGGTCGCCGCCACCCGGCTGTCCTTCTTCCTCGGCATCCCCGCGCTGACCGGCGCGGGCCTGTACGAGCTCAAGGACGCCCTCGGCGCCGGCGTCGGCACCGCCCCCCTGGTGGTCGGCACCGCGGTCTCGTTCGTCGTCGCCTACGCCTCCATCGCCTGGCTGCTGAAGTTCGTCGCCAAGCACTCCTTCAACGCGTTCGTGTTCTACCGGGTTGTCATCGGCGTCCTGCTCCTCGGGCTCCTGGGCGCCGGAGCGCTGACCGCCTGACCACCACCGCCTTTCATAATGGAGGGGCATGAGGGCAGACGATCCAGGGAGGGGACGGTCCATGGCGGACGCGGACAGCGAGCGACGGCCTGCGGGCGAGCTGGAGGCCAGCGTGCTCGCGGCGCTGTGGGCGGCGGGGGAACCGCAGACCGCGGCGCAGGTCAGGGAGGCCATCCCGCAGGAACTCGCCCGCACCACGGTGGCGACCCTCCTGGCGCGCCTTCACGAGAAGGGAGCGGTCGGCCGCAGCCCCGGCGGGCGCGGTTTCGTCTACTTCCCGGTGGAGGACTCCCACGGCCTGACCGCCCGCCGGATGCACCGCGAGCTCGACCAGGACGACGACCGGGGCAGAGTGCTGGCCCGATTCGTCGAAGGTCTCAGCCCCGGTGACGAGGCCGAGTTGCGGCGTCTGCTGGAGGGCGACGGCGGTTGATCGCCCTGCTGCTCCTTCCCCTGGTGCTGCCGTTCGTCCTGCCGTCGCTGGCCCGGCGGGTGGTGCACCAGGTACGGCCCGGGATCGCGCTGTGGGCCGTCACCTCCGCCGCGGCCGCGTTGGCGATCGGGGTGGTGGCCTGCCTGGGAGTCCTGCTGATCCCCCTGGCCCTCACGGTGCCGCCGGTCGCCGCGCTCGCGGAGCTGATCCAGCCCCTCCGGGTCGGTCCGGGGTTCTTCGTGACGGCGGTGTCGGCCTTGGCCGCCGGGGCGCTCGTCGTCACCTCGGTCACGGCCGTGCGGCGGGCGTGGTCGGAGGTGCGACGGTTCCGCGCGGCGCACGGCGACGTCGCCGGCCTCCCGCAGGCCGGGGGGCTGTGCGTGCTCGACGACCCCCGCCCGGACGCCTACGCGCTGCCGGGAACCCGTCGCCGCGCGGGCCGGATCGTGGTGACCACCGGCATGCTCCGCGCACTGGCCCCCGCTGAGCGTGAGCCCCTGCTGGCCCACGAGCGCGCCCATCTCGCCGGGCGCCACCACCTGTTCCTCGCCGCCGCACAGCTCGCCGGGTGGTGCCACCCGGCGCTGGCCGCCGTCGTGCCGCAGGTGTCGTTCGCCGCAGAGCGGGTCGCGGACGAGGCCGCCGCGAGGGTCGCCGGTGACCGGACGCTGACGGCGCAGGCCGTCGGCCGGGCCGCCCTGGCCGTCACCCGCAGCCGGGAGCGGTCCGAACGGCCCATGCTGGCCAGGGGTGTTGTCGGCGGTCCGGTTCCTGCCCGGGTCAAGGCGCTGCTGGCCCAGGCTCCCACCCGCCGTCTCGCGCCTGTGCTGGTCGCCGTCACCCTGCTGTGCGGTACCGCTGCCGCCTCCTCGCTCACCGGCGCGCTCTGGCTGCACGACGGGGTGGAGGTCGCGCAGGGGGAGGACCCCGACCACTGCATCCCGTCATTGCCGTGACGGTCCCGCCCTCCGGGTAGGTCCGCACGCGGGAGATGAGGGCAGCCTTCCTTTGTCGTCTATAGATCTGTAGACGCGCCGGTACGCGCCGGCCGAGCCGCTGTCCGAGTTCGCCGCGGGCGTTTTCACACAGCCCGGGAAGGACACCCCGTGTTCGGCAACTACCTCATCGGCCTGCGCGAGGGCCTCGAGGCCAGCCTCGTCGTGTGCATCCTCGTCGCCTGCCTCGCCAAGACCGGCAACCGCCGCCGACTGGTGCCGGTGTGGACCGGAGTCGGCATCGCCGTCGTCCTGAGCCTGGCCTTCGGCGCCCTCCTGCAGTTCGGCTCCTCCACCCTCACCTTCCAGGTCAAGGAAGCACCGGTGGACCCGCCGGCCCCGCTCATCCGCAACCGCCCCGCGTGAGTTGGTTCTTGCGTGTTTCCAGCCGATTATTTCGTTCGGTGCGCGATGTATTGCCGATGCGTCATCGCGTCGTTACGCTCCCCGGCGCCAGGCTCCCCGTTGCCGCGTATCGCCGATGAGCCGCGGAGTGGCGGGAGTTGACAGCCGACCGGAGGAGTCCAGATGGGTGTCACACGCAGGGTCTTCCTGCAGGCCGCGATCGCGGCCACCGCCGCGGGCGGGATCGGGACCGCGCAGACGGCGCTGGCGTCACCGGCCGGTGCGGCCGGAAGTCCGCCCGGCGACGTGGTCGGCAAGATCACCGTGGGGTACCAGGGCTGGTTCGCCTGTCCCGGCGACAACGCGCCGATCAACGGCTGGTGGCACTGGAGTCAGGACTGGGGCCGGCCGCCGTCCCGGACCAACACCGCCGTCAGTTGCTGGCCCGACATGCGCGAGTACGCCCACGGTTACCAGACGGCGTACGCCAACCTGGGCAACGGCCAGCCGGCCACGCTGTTCTCCTCGTACGACCAGCAGACCGTGGACCTGCACTTCTCCTGGATGCAGCAGAACGCCATCGACACCGCCGCCCTGCAGCGCTTCAACCCCAACGGCGGGGAGGGCGCCACCCGCGACCAGATGGCGACGAAGGTCCGCGGCGCGGCCGAGTCGCACGGCGTGAAGTTCTACATCATGTACGACGTCTCCAACTGGTGGAACATGCAGTCCGAGATCAAGACGGACTGGACGACGAAGATGTCGGCGCACACGTCCTCGCCCGCGTACGCGCGCCAGAACGGCAAGCCGGTGGTCTGCATCTGGGGCTTCGGCTTCAACGACGACAACCATCCGTTCTCGGTCGGCGCCTGCCTGGACGTCATCAACTGGTTCAAGGCCCAGGGCTGTTACGTCATCGGCGGGGTGCCGCGCGAATGGCGGACCGGCGGCGCGGGCACCAAGACCGGGTACACGGACGTGTACCACGCCTTCAACATGATCTCGCCGTGGATGGTGGGCGCGATCGGCAACGCCCAGGAGTCCGACAACGCCTACACCACCTACACCGTCGGCGACGAGGCGGACTGTGTTGCGCACGGCATCGACTACCAGCCGTGCGTGCTGCCCGGCGACGTCTCGGGCCGGCAGCGGGCGCACGGCGACTTCATGTGGCGGCAGTTCTACAACATGTGCCGGGCCGGCGTGCAGGGCATCTACATCTCGATGTTCGACGAGTACAACGAGGGCAACCAGATCGCGAAGACCGCCGAGACCCAGGCCTCGGTGCCCACCGACTCCGGGTTCCTCGCCCTCGACGAGGACGGCACCTTCTGCTCCTCGGACTACTACCTGCGGCTGACGGGCGACGGCGGCCGGATGCTCAAGGGCCAGATCGCCCTGACCCCGGTCCGGCCCACCCCACCGGTGGCCGGCGGCGACACCACCCCGCCGTCGGCGCCGGGATCGCTGCGGGCCACCGGCCACAGCGACACCACGGTCGCGTTGGCCTGGAACGCCGCCGCCGACAACACCGGCGTCACCGGCTACCGGATCATGCGGGTCAACGGCTCCACGAGCACCCAGGTCGGGACCGCCACCGGGACGTCCTTCACCGTCACGGGCCTGAGCCCGTCCACCGCCTACACCTTCGACGTCGTGGCCGCCGACGCGGCCGGCAACCTCTCCCAGCCCTCGAACCAGGTCTCCGTCACCACCGACCCGGGCTCGGGCACCACCGATCTGGCGCTGCACAAGCCCACCTCGGAGAGCAGCCACACGCAGGTCTACGGGTCGGGCAACGCCACCGACGGCGACCTCAACAGCTACTGGGAGAGTGTGAACAACGCCTTCCCGCAGTGGCTGCAGGTGGACCTCCAGGCGGCGACCGCCATCCGCCGGCTCGTCCTGCACCTGCCGCCGTCCACGGCCTGGGGCACCCGGACCCAGACCCTCTCGGTGCTGGGCAGCACCGACGGCGGCACCTTCACCACGCTGCTGTCCTCCACCAACTGCACCTTCGACCCGGCCACGGGCAACGCCGCGACCCTCACCCTGTCCGCCCCGGTCACCACCCGGTACGTGCGGGTGAACTTCACCGCCAACACCGGCTGGCCGGCGGGCCAGTGCTCGGGACTGCAGATCTTCAGCGCCTGACCGCCCGACCGCCCGACCGCCTGGTCGCCCGGTCGGCCCGCGGACGGACATCGTCCCCGGGCCGACCGGGCCGACACCTCGCAGGGAGTGAGCTCCGCGATCCTGGTGAACTGGTTCGGCGTCGCCGTCACCACCACCCTGAGCCGGTCCGTGGTCACCTCGGACGCGAACGGGATCCAGCGCTGCGCCAGCCGGGTCGCGGAACTCACCCCCTGACGGTGAGGCCCCCCGCCGTCCTGTCCCGCCGCGATCGGCCGTTCCGCGGCGGCACAGTGCGGCGGCATCCCATGATGGGCGCGTGGACTTCGAGCCGTACCGGGGTGAGCTGGTGGCGTACTGCTACCGGATGGTGGGGTCCTTCCACGAGGCCGAGGACCTGGTGCAGGAGACGATGCTGCGGGCCTGGCAGGCCCGCGACCGGTACGACCGCACGCGCGCGTCCGTGCGGACCTGGCTGTACCGCATCGCGACGAACGTCTGCCTGACCGCTCTCGAGCGGCGCGCGCGGCGGCCGTTGCCCTCCGGACTGGGCGCCCCGAGCGACGACCCCGGGGCGCCGCTGACGCCGGCGCCCGACGTCCCCTGGCTGCAGCAGTTTCCCGACGCGCGGTTCGACACGGGTCTGCGGGCCGACATGCGGCTGGCGCTGGTGGCCGCGATGCAGGTCCTGCCGCCGCGGCAGCGCGCCGTGCTCGTGCTCCGGGAGGTCCTGGAGTTCAGCGCCGCCGAGGTCGCGGAGCACCTGGGCACGACGGTCGCGGCCGTCAACAGCGCTTTGCAGCGGGCCCGCGCCGCCGTGGTGGACGTGGGTGAGATGAGCGATGTCGCCGAGCCGGACGATCCCGGGGTACGCGCGGTGATCCAGCGCTATGTGCGGGCGTTCGAGGCGGCCGACGTCCCCGCCCTCGTGCGTCTGCTGACGGACGACGCGGTCCTGGAGATGCCGCCGGTGCCGCTGTGGTACCAGGGCAGCCGCGACTACGGCCGGTTCATGCGCCGCGTGTTCGACCTGCGCGGGACGGGCTGGAGCACGAGGCGCCTCACGGCCAACGGCCAGCCCGCGTTCGCCGCGTACGCGCCGCTGCCCGGTGGCGGTCATCACCTGCACACTCTCCAGGTCCTGACGGTCACCGGCGGCCGCGTCGCGCACAACGTCGTCTTCGCCGACCCGCGCGTGCTCGAGATGTTCGGCCTGCCCCAGCGGATTTCCTCCGACGCGTCGCGCCCGGGGCGATGAGTCCTGCCGGTGCCGCCGGTACGTACCGGTGAGCATCGACCGGAAGGATCAACCGCTGTGAGCGTCATCGTCATCGAGTTCATCACCCTGGACGGGATCGTCTCGGACCCGGACGGGTCCGGGGGCACGCCGGCCGGAGGCTGGGCGTTCCGCCACGGCCCCGAGACGGTCGCCGGGGACAAGTTCCGGCTCGGCAGCACGCTGGACGACGGGGTCCTGCTGCTGGGCCGAGGCACCTGGCAGTTGTTCTCGCGGCTCTGGCCGCGACGCGACGACCCGTTCTCCGCCCGGATGAACGCCGTGCCGAAACTGGTCGCCTCCCGCACGCTGACCGACACCTCGGCATGGGCGAACTCGCGGGTCGTCCCCGGCGCCCTGGTCGACGCCGTCCAGCGGGAGGACCGCGACGTGATCGTCGCCGGCAGCCTGAGCGTGGTGCACACGCTGATGGCCGAGGGCCTGGTCGACGAGTACCGGCTCCTGACCTTCCCCACCGTCCTCGGCGCCGGCGAGCGGCTCTTCCCCGCCGACGGCCCGCCCGCCCACCTGGAGTGCCTGTCGGCGGAACGGGCCGGCGCCGCCGTCCTCACGCGGTACGGGAGGGCGGCCCGATAACCGCTCCGGCCCGCCCCGGCTCCCGCATCGGGGGGCCGGGGCGGGGCCGGCTGCCGGTCAATCCACCGGGCGCACCTGCACCGTGTGCCTGCCGGGCGCGATGTCCGTCAGATGCACATAGCTGTCGGCGAGCCGCACGCCACGATCCTCGGCCCTGGTGCCGGACCAGACCAGGCGGTGGTCGACACGGACGCTGACGGACCGGCCGTCGGTGGGCACCGCGATGGTGCCGCGCGTCCCCCGGGGGCTGTCGCAGCTCAGCGTGAAGTGCCCGGGCGCGGCGTGCTGCCAGTCGGCGTCGAGCGGTCCGTGCGGGGTGGGCACCCGGCCGCGCGTCCAGGCGACGGACCCCGGGTGGGGCCGGAGCGCCCAGGTCGCGAAGCCGGGGGAGGTGGGCCGCAGGCCCAGCAGCTGGTTGGTCAGGGCGGGCAGCACGCCGGTGGACCAGCCGTGCGCCATGCTCGTGTAACCGTCCTCGTACGGCGAGCCGTTGGGCCCGATGCCCTCCCAGTTCGTGATGCCGGGGTCGTGGGTGTGCATCCACCCGTAGGTGCGCCGGATCTGGTCGATCGCGGAGTCCGCCCGGCCGGTCTCGAAGCGTGCCACGAGTTCGGGGTAGGAGGTGAAGGCGTAGACCCGCTGGGAGGCCCCGGCGAAGATCGTGTCGTTGTCCATGAAGGCGTTGCCGTAGGGCAGCTTGGTCGTGCCGTCCAGGTGGGCGAGGGCAGCGGCCGCCCGCTCGGGAGAGGCCACGCCGGAGGTGATGGCGATGGCGTTGCCGTCCTGCGCGTGGCGGGCCGGGCCGGTGGCGGAGTCGAGATAGGCGCCGGCGCGCGCGTCCCACAAATGGGCGTTGACGGCGTCGGCGACGGTCCGGGCGCGCGCGGACCAGCGCGCGGCGTCCGCCTCGTGCCCGAGCAGCCGCGCGATCGCCGCCGCGTCGTCGAGCGCCTGCACGTAGTTGACGTTGTAGTAGGTGATCCGCCCGGAGCGCGGCAGGAAGGCGTAGTCCCCGTAGCCCGACGTGTTGTTGAGGCCCTTGCTGAGCAGGCCGTCGGCGTCGGTGACGGACGGGTACCAGGTGTCGAGAACCTTCACCAGATGCGGGTAGTAGTCGGCGGCGTAGTGGAGGTCACCGGTGTAGAGGACGTAGTCCCAACTGCAGGTGACCCACCACAGCGGATAGTCGAAGAGCGGCAGTGTGTAGTTGTTGATGGAGGCGGGCGGTATCCAGCCGTCGGCGCGCTGGTGGTCGGCGAGGTCGGCCAGTACGTTGCGGGCGGCCTCGGGCGTGTCGTCGTGGGTGAGGTACATGGTGCGCGCGGAGACGGCGAGGTCGCCGATGTACGGGTCCCGGTCGCGCTTGGCCCCGTCCTGCAGGACGAGCTTGCCGCGCAGCGAGGGCGTGTCGGCGCCGCGCGGGTCCACGTCACCGGAGCGGAAGGTGTCGGTGACCAGCTCATTGGTGTAGGCGGCCGCGTACCAGTAGCGGTTGAGCTCGTCGTCGGAGCTGAGGAACCAGCCGCTGTAGGTGTCGGGAGTGCCCAGGTACGCGGTGAAGTCCAGCCAGACCGAGTCGACGGCCACCTGCCCCCAGGGCAGCGCGACCGGGGCGTCCGCGTCGAGCGCGTCGAGGCTGATCCTCAGATAGCGGAAGCCGTGCAGCCCGTCCGCGTAGACCTTGCCGTCCTTCTGGTAGCCGCCGGTGTCCGTCCAGTGGGCGCCGGAGGCCGGCACGGCGAACTGGTCGGTGCCGCGGCCGGGCGCACCCGACTGGTCGGACCGGGTGAAGTCGCTGCGGTCGCTGAGGAATTGCAGCGTCTCGGAGAAGGCCAGCCGCACACCGGGGTTGTTCGCGGAGGCCCAGGCGAAGCGGACGTGCGGGTAGCCGACCACGACCTTGCCGAAGTCCAGGACGACGCTGGGGATCTGCTCCACCGGCACGACGGCGGGCCACACCTCGTTGACCCGGGTGAAGGTGCCCTTGGGGGTCTCCTGGTCCGCGGTGACCGTGATCCGGACGCCGCTGGTGGAGGCCGCGGTCTCGAACCGCACGGGGATCTGCACGGCGGCGTTGCCGGTGACGGTCGCGGCCGTCCGCCACACGCTGCCGTCCCAGGTCTCGACGGTGAAGGCACTGGGCACGCCGTCGGGGTTGGACAGCACCGTAATGCCCGACAGGGTCACGGGGGAGGGCGTGGTGATCGTCAGGACGTCCGGGTAGGCGGCGATCGTGTCGTCGTTCCAGAAGGTGTCGGGATTCCCGTCCACGGCGTTGGTCGCGTCATAGGTGCGCGGATTACCGTCGTTGCCGCTGTTCGGCGCGTGGGCCGAGGAGGCGGCCGCCGTCGTGCCGTCCGGCCAGCGCGGGGGTGCGGTGGGTTCCGGACGCTTGAACACGGTGGGCCTGCCGTGGGGACGCAGCAGTGCTTCCGGCTCGGTGACGTCACCCGTGGTGCGCAGCACGCGGACCGGCCGGACGGTGCGTTCGGCGGGCGCCTGGACGTACGGGTGCCAGCTGTGCGGGGCCGCAGGACCGCTGGGGGCGGCGCGCCCGGCGCCCCCCGTACCCGCGTCGCGCGCGGCGGCGGGAGCGGCGGAGGCGAAGGTGAGGCCGGTGGCGGCGAGCGCGGCCCCGCCGATGCCCGCCTGAAGGACGGCACGGCGCTGCGGACCGGACGGCTGAGGGGTGCCTCGTCTGGGGTTGCTCGGCATGTGCGGCTCTCCTTGTAACGATTCAATCCCTGATTGCGGGATGAGGCTACAAGGGGGAGCCCGTGAAGCGTCCAGAGGCGCGGCGAGGCCGACGACCTGCCTCACTCGGCCACTTCGCAGAGGATGGGAGGAGGTGGAGCGGTGTCCTGCGGGGCTGCTGCCGAGGCGCTCCGGTTGGCGGCAGTGGCGTGATGCTCAGACAGGTTCCGGCGAGGCGGCCGCCCATGAGGCGGGATCGGGGCCGGATGTGTCGCAGGGCCGGGCCCCCGCCCATCTGTCCTGCGTACCCGCGGTGAGGTGGCTTCGCCCCGAACGAGCAGAAAGGGTTCGCCAGCGAACTGACGAACCCTCACGCAAGATCGAGGTCATTTCCCCGTCTTCATGGACCGGTATTTCTGGCAAGCGGTCGAGAATGCAAGAAGCGCGATACTCGACGGGCGTGCGGGGGGTTTGCGAAAGAGCTCAGCTCTCTTCCCTGCAGAGGCTGGGCTGGCAGCCTGGGTCGGTGCCGACGTACTGCCAGTACACGTACCACTTGCCCCCCTCCTGCACGCACTTCACGTTGATGATCGTGCCGTTCTGTTCGTAAGCTTCCTGCTTGTATCCCAGCGCCGCGTTCCAGCACTTCGTGTAGTCCGCGTGGCCGAAATCGATCTTGTTCCAGGGGCCTGCGCGGTACCCGGAGGCATCCCCTGTCGGCCTCGCATTCTGTGCGGCGGCGGCCACCGCGTGGGCAGTCACAGGGGCCGCATGGGCCGTACTCGCGGTAGTCGCAACTCCCACGGCGGCCAGCGCAGTCAAGGCGCCGACAACGAAAAGGCGCTGCATTTGCACGGAATTCCTTTCGATTCAGTTCGGCATGCATCCGTCTCGACAATGAAAGCATGTGTCCAGCATGCTGCAATGTAATCCGTGTGCCAATCCTTCCGCTTTGTGGCGCCGGAATTCGAGCTTCCCTTTTGGGTGTTTCGTATCGTTTCCCAGGTGATGCCCTGTGGGGGATGTGTCGGGCGCTGGGTGCGGATTTGCCGGTTTTCGTGATCACCCATCCGGTTTTTCGATTGCGTCGGCCGGCATCGACATCGGTCCGGGACGCTCCTCGCGGCTGATCCACCGTCCTTGTTTCCAGCCGCCGTTCGAAGGGGGCACACAAGAGCTTTCGCGCGGCCCGGTCGTGCTCGTGTCGAACAACGTGAACACCCCTGGCCGTGTGCGCGGCCGACCCCGACCGGCTCACCGACTTCCGCCTGCCGAGTCACCCACCCGATCTCAACCGGGTGGAGGGCATCCGGTCGCTCCGGCCGTGCGGACCTGGGGGAGACGTCGCATTCACCGATCCCGACCGGCCCGCCCGGCCCCTCCAGCGCGCCGGTCGACCGCGTGCGGAGGTCCGGAGAAGGGGTGCCCGCGCGGGCACCGGCCAGCCGTGCGGGCCTCGACGGCGCCTGCGGGACGGCGGCCCGTGGAGCGGCCGTCGTGGGATCGGTGCTGTTCACCGGCGTACACTTGCTCTGGGAAATCCGAGAACGGCGGTCCGGCACCGGCCGTGATCCGCTTCCCGATCTGCCCCGGAGTGCTCGCCGACCGGTTCCGGGAGCGGGGAGGCCAGCGGCACCGCATCCTGCCGGCACCCGACAGGGGGATGGCCCGCTCAGCCGGAATCGGCAGCTTATTGTGGGCGTGTCCCACCGCACGTTCCTCGGTGTGCACGAGCCCTGCCGGACCCGGTGTCCACGCCCGCCCACGGCCCGGAGGCATCCGATGAACCACAAGCGCCCCGGAACGGGCCCGCTCACCGTGACGGTGTTCGCCTTCCCGGGAGTGCGCCTGCTCGATGTGACCGGTCCCATCGAGGTGTTCTCGACCGCGAACGAGTTCGGCGGGCGCTACCGGGTGCAAATCGTCTCCGAGGACGGTGCAGAGGTGATCACCTCCGCGGGGACCCGGCTCAGCGCCGACCTGTCCGTCGCGGACGTGCGTGAGCCCGGCGACGTCCTGGTGATCCCGGGCGGCCCGGAGTGGGAAACGCTGATCAAGGACGACGATGTCCTGAACGCCGTCCGGCAGCTGAACGAGAAGAGCCACTGCACGGCGTCGGTGTGCACCGGGGCGTTCCTCCTGGCCGCCGCCGGTCTCCTGGACGGCCGTCGCGCCGCGACGCACTGGCGGTACTCGCAGCAACTCGCGCTGCGCTTCCCGTCCGTGCGGGTCGAGCCCGACGCCATCTTCGTCCGGGACGGCCGGCTGATGACGTCGGCGGGCGTCACGGCGGGGATCGACCTGGCCCTGGCCGTCGTCGAGGAGCACCACGGTGCGGATGTCGCCCGGGCGGTCGCCAAGGACATGGTCGTCTTCATGCAGCGACCGGGCGGCCAGTCCCAGTTCAGCGCCCGGTGCCAGGCCCCGCACACCCAACAGGACACCCTACGCCGGGTCCTGGACGCGGTCGCCCAGGAACCCGGGGGCAACCACACGCTGACCGCCATGGCCCGCAGGGCGGGCGTCAGCGTCCGCCACGTGACCCGGCTCTTCTACGAAGAGGTGGGAACCACCCCGGCCCGCTA
This sequence comes from Streptomyces sp. MI02-7b, assembly GCF_033793585.1. Taxonomy (NCBI): domain Bacteria; kingdom Bacillati; phylum Actinomycetota; class Actinomycetes; order Kitasatosporales; family Streptomycetaceae; genus Streptomyces; species Streptomyces sp. MI02-7b. The sequence continues at coordinate 11,387 of NZ_JARAWX010000032.1, forward strand.
CGTGGAGCAGATCAGGCTGGAGGCCGCCCAGGGACTGCTGGAGCGCGGTGACGACTCCATGGCGGTCGTCGCGCGCCGCACCGGCTTCGGCTCGCCCGAGTCGCTGCGCAGGGCGTTCGCTCGGCACCTGGGCGTGACGCCCGGCGCGTACCGGGCCCGCTTCCGGACGACCGGCGAGGACACGAAGGACTGACACCGCGGCCGGCCCGCGCCGCGGCACCCGCGGCGCGGCCCGGCCGCGTCGAGTACGTACGACGCGTCGGCACGGCGCGGGCCGGCATCGTCCCGGCCCGCTCCCGCATGCCCGCATGCCCGTGCCCGCGTGACGGCACATCACGGCACATCCCGCGGCGGGCGCCGGCGCCTGCCGCCTGCTGCCGACCGCCGACCGCGGTCGCCGTCCGTGCGAGGCCCTGCCGGAGGGCCGAATGTGCACCCCTGCTGTCCGTATCTGCGGCCAGCACGCGCGGCTCCCGGGGAGTTGAACGCAAAGAAGAACACCCAAGGACCGGGACCGTCCCGAAGCGTCGCCTCGCACAGAGGCGTCCGAGGCGCGCCGCGGTGGCCCGACCGAGCAGAAGGCGATCAACGATGGCTTCGACCAGTCCGACTCCCGCACCCGATCCGCGCAGATGGCGTGCGCTCGCGGTCATCTGTCTGGTGCAGGTGATGCTGCTGCTCGACGTGACCGTGGTCAACGTCGCGCTGCCGCCCATCCAGCGGGATCTCGGCTTCACGACCACCGGCCTGGCATGGGTCGTCAACGGCTACACCGTCACGTACGGCGGACTGCTGATGCTCGGTGGGCGGCTGGGCGACCTGCTCGGCCGAAGGCGCCTCTTCCTCGTCGGCCTGGCGGTCTTCGCGCTCTCGTCGGCGAGCGCCGGGGTGGCCCAGCAGGCCGGTGTCCTGGTCGCCAGCCGCTTCGTGCAGGGCGTCGGCGCGGCACTCGTGAGCCCGGCGGCCCTGTCCCTGGTGACGCTGATGTTCACCCAGCGCCAGGAACGGGCGCGGGCGATGGCCATCTGGAGCGGCCTGGCGGGAGTCGGCGTGGCGCTGGGTGTCGTGCTGTCAGGGATCCTGACCGACATCGCCTCGTGGCGGTGGATCTTCTTTGTCAACCTCCCCGTGGCCGCCTTCGCGTTCCTCGCCACCCCCAGACTGGTCTCCGAGAGCCGGGCCGCCGCCAGGCGCGGGCGGCCCGACGTCCTGGGAGCCGCCCTGGTCACCCTCGGCCTGCTCCTGCTGGTGTTCGGGTTGTTGGAGAAGGCGGGCCACGCGTGGGTCTCGCTCTCCGTCCTCGGCTCGGTGGGGATCGGGGTGCTCCTTCTGATCGGCTTCGTCCTGGTCGAGGCCCGGGTGTCCGCCCCCCTGGTGCCCCTGGCGTTCCTGCGTTCGCGCAACCGGAGCATCGCCAACGTGGTGCGCATCTGCTATTACGTGGGCTTCGCCACGTTCTTCTTCTCGCTGAGCCTGTACGTGCAGCACACGCTGCGGTTCTCGCCGCTGGCGACCGGATTCGCCTTCATCCCCTTCGGGTTGGTCATCCTGTTCAGCGCGACCGTGCTCGCGCCACGCCTCCTTCGCCGCTTCGGGCTGCGGATGCTCAACGGGGGAGGACTCGCGATCTCCACGGCCGGCTACCTTCTGCTCGCCGGTCTGAGCGTTCACGGCAGCTACGCGGCCGACGTGCTGCCCGGCCTGCTCCTGGTGCCGCTGGGAGGCGGCCTGGTCCTGGTCGGGTCCACCGTGGCGGGAGTCGACGGCGCGACGGGCGAGGACGCGGGCATCGCCACCAGCATGAACAACGCGTCCATGCAGATCGGCAGCGCCCTCGGCCTGGCCGCCCTGGTCTCCGTGGGCACCAGCCATGCCACCGTGCTGCGGCACGCGGGCATGGACGCGATGACCGCCACCGTGCGCGGTTACGCCCTCAGTTTCGCCATCGCCGCGTGCCTGACGGCCTTCGGCGCGGTACTGGGCTTCCTCGGGATCCACCGCACGGTGGCCGAGGTCCCGGCGGTGCCGCCGAAGCCCCGGCAGCGCGTGGCCTGATCCGTCCCGGACGGTGAGAACGTGAGCCCCCGGCCGGGATGCCGGGGGCTCACGGACCTGACCCCGCCGGCCCTCCGACTGCTGGAAGGGAATCATGAACAACATCGCTGAGAACGGCGCCGGTTCCGCGGCGCCCGTCCACGGTCAGGACTGGCGCGTCGCCTACTGCCCGCCTCCAGGACCGCCACCGGGTACGCCGTACGGCGCGGAGGTGGTGTGCGTCGTCGGTGACCGCATCCTCCTCGTCAGCGAGGACGGACAGCGCTGGCGGCTGCCCTCCTCTCCCGCCGAGCCGCGGGAGAGGTGCCGCGACACGATGCGCCGGGAGGTCCGTGAGGAAGCCTGTGCCTCGGTGGTGGAGCGCCGGCTCCTCGGGTTCAGCCGGGGCGTCTGCGTCCGCGGCCCGCAGGAGGGGCTGGTGCTGATCCGCGCGATGTGGCGGGCGGAGGTGCGACTGGCTCCGTGGGACCCGCACCGCGGGACGGCCCACCGCCGGCTCCTGCCGGTGGGAGAGGCCTTCAGGACCCTGACCATCCCCGACGGCCTCGGTCCCTTCTACCGCAGGCTGTTCGCGCAGGCCGTCGTCTCGCGCACCGCCGTCCACCACCGCTGAACCACCGGACGCACCCGCACCGGCGGAGCCCCCTCGGACCTCGGTCCGAGGGGGCTCCGCCGGTGCGGGTGGCAACCGGCCGGTCAGCGGAAGGCCGACTCCACCAGGTCCTTCTGCTCGCCCGCGTGGCGCCGGGCGGAGCCGACGGCGGGTGCCGGAGCCTGCGGCCGGCTGACACAGCCGATCCCGCGGTGCAGGTGCGGGGCCACGAAGGACCACGCGCCCTGGTTCTCCGGCTCCTCCTGCACCCACCGCACCTCGGCATCGGCCGGGAAGCGGGCCAGTTCCGCGCCGAGCTCCTCGTCCGGGAACGGGTAGAGGCGCTCCAGGCGGACGATGGCGGTGTCCGTCAGGCCCGCGTTCCGCCGGTGGGCGTCCAGGTCGTAGAAGACCTTCCCGGAGCACACCAGCACGCGCTTGATCCCCGCGGTGTCCGTCGTGCCGTCCGGTACGACGGGACGGAACGCGCCCGTGGTGAACTCCGGCAGACGGGAGGTGGCTGCCTTCAGCCGCAGCATCGACTTGGGAGTGAAGACGACCAAGGGCTTCTTGTGCCCGTCGAGCGCCTGCTGCCTGAGCAGATGGAAGTAGTTGGCCGGCAGCGAGGGCATGGCGACGGTCATGTTGTCCCGCGCGCACAGCTGGAGGAACCGCTCGATCCTCGCGGAGGAGTGGTCCGGCCCCTGCCCCTCCAGGCCGTGCGGCAGCAGCAGCGTCACTCCGGAGCGCTGCCCCCACTTCTGTTCGGACGACGAGATGTACTCGTCCATGACGGTCTGGGCGCCGTTGGCGAAGTCGCCGAACTGGGCCTCCCACAGCACCAGGGCCTCGGGCCGGGCCACTGAGTAGCCGTACTCGAAGGCCAGCGCCGCGAGTTCGGAGAGCATCGAGTCGTAGGGCGTGAAGGCCGCCGCCCGCGGGTCCAGGGAGTTCAGCGGCGTGTGCTCCGCGCCGGTGCGCCGGTCGGTGAGCACCGCGTGGCGCTGGCCGAATGTGCCGCGGCGGGAGTCCTGTCCGGACAGCCGCACCGGAACCCCGTCGAGCAACAGGGAGCCCAGGGCCAGGGTTTCGGCGGTGGCCCAGTCGACCGTCCCGGCGTCCGGCATCGCGGTGCGCCTCTGGAGCTGCGGCAGGACGCGCGGGTGCACGGTGAAGCCCTGCGGGACGCCGGTCTGGGACGCGACGACCCGCCGGACGGTCTCCTCCGTGATGGCGGTCGCCGCCCGCGGGGCGGTCACGTCCGCGGGGTCCCCGATCGCCACCGGGCGCGTGGGCTCCGGGGGAACGGGCCCCGCCGCCGCGTGGGTCTCGGCGAAGGCCTGCTCCAGGTGCGCCTGGTAGTCCCGCAGCGCGCCTTCCACCTGCCGTTCCCCGATGTCACCGCGGCGGACCAGCGCCTCGGCGTACAGCTTGCGCACCGAGGGCCTGGCGTCGATGCGGTCGTACATCGTCGGCAGCGTGATGGACGGGTCGTCGACCTCGCTGTGCCCGTTGCGCCGGTAGCAGACCAGGTCGATGACGACGTCCTTGTGGAACGTGCGCCGGTAGTCGAAGGCCAGCCGGGCCGCCCTGACGACGGCCTCGGGGTCGTCCCCGTTGACGTGCAGGACCGGGGCCTCGACCGTCCTGGCGACATCCGTGGCGTACGTGCTCGAACGGCCGCTGGCGGGCGACGTCGTGAACCCGACCTGGTTGTTGATGACGATGTGCACGGTGCCGCCGGTGCGGTACCCCGGCAGCTGGGACATGTTCAGCGTCTCGGAGACCACTCCCTGACCGGCGAAGGCGGCATCGCCGTGGACGACGACCGGCAGGACGGAGCGGGCTTCGTCACCGCCCGCGGCCAGGTCCTGCTTGGCGCGCACGACTCCCTGCGCGACCGGCCCCACGATCTCCAGATGCGAGGGGTTCGCCACGACGGAGACGGCGATCGCGCTGCCGTCCAGCGCACGGTAGGTGCCCTCCGCGCCGAGGTGGTACTTGACGTCCCCGGACCCCTGGACCGAGCGGATGTCCACGGCGTCCTCGAACTCGTGGAAGATCTCCGCGTAGGACTTGCCGACGATGTTGGCCAGCACGTTGAGCCGGCCCCGGTGCGCCATCCCGATGACGGCTTCCCCCACGCCGGCCCTGATGGACCGGAGCAGCAGGGCGTCCAGGAGCACGATCGCCGATTCGCCGCCTTCCAGCGAGTACCGCTTCTGGCCCACGTACTTGGTCTGCAGGAACGTCTCGAAGGCCTCTGCCGCGCCCAACCGGTACAGGATCTGCAGTTGTTCGGCGCGGTCCGGCCGGGGCTGCGGCGATTCGACCCGCTGCTGGATCCACCGGCGTTCCTCGAAGGCCTTGATGTGCATGTACTCGGCACCGACGGTGCGGCAGTACGAGTCCCGCAGGGCGTCCAGCACCTGGCGAAGGGTCATCGCGTCCCGCCCGGCGAAGCCGTCGACGACGAACTCCCTGTCCAGGTCCTCGTCGCCGAGCCCGAACGCCGTGATGTCGAGCTCCGGGTGCGCGGCCCGGTGTTCCGTCGCGAGCGGGTCGGTGTCGGCCACCAGATGTCCGCGCACCCGGTACGCGTCGATCAGCGCCGCGACCCGGACCGCCTTGAGCGCCGCGTCTCCCGCGTCACCCGCGCGGTGGGCGGGGGCCGTCACTCCGTGGCGCGCCTGCCGGCCGATCGCGGACGCCGGGACGGCGAAGAAGTCCCGCCACGTCTGGTCGACCGAGCCCGGGTCCTCCAGGTAGCGCTTGTACTGTTCGTCCACGAGCCATTCGTTGAGGCCGAATTCCAGCCTGCGGAGCACCGGCTCCCCGGCGTGTGACTGCGACACCATTGGGTCGTCGCCTTCTTTCCTCACTCGGAGCGATCGATGGTGGACGCGGCCGGTGTCCTTGGCCGTACCCCATGGCGTCCAAGGACCTCGGTTCCACATCTCGTCGTTGAGGCGAACCCATCCGCCGTGTCGCGCCATCGACGCTACGACCGTCCGGACGCCGGAAGGGAGAGCCGGACCTGCCACAACGGCGGCACATCCGGACATCGCCCGCGCCCGCGGCAACAGCCGGCCGGCGGCAGCCCGGGCGGCACCACCCGTCGTGTCCGGAAGTGAGGCTGTCGTGGCACACGGTGTTATGCGCCGTGCCCGGGAAACCGTCATAGCCTCCTTGCGCCAGCGAGCCAACGGGCCGACGGACTCGGCCGCGACTCGCGAGCTGTTGTGCGTGGGCCCACGTCGCCGGCCGACCACCGACGGTGTCCCCACGACGAGGAAAGAGGCGTTCTACGCCGTGCCGCCCCACCCGAGCAGTGCCCGAGCCATCCCGACCACGGACGACGCGGGCCCGAGACGTCCCGTCCACGCCCGCCCCCGGCCGCGCAGGGCCGAGCGAACGAGACGTCCGCTGCTCGGTCCCAGCTGGTTCGCGGCCGTCATGGGCACCGGGATCGTCGCCAACGCCGCGGTCACGCTGCCGCGGAGCTTCCCCGCACTGCGGAATGCCGCGACGGTGGTCTGGATGGGGGCCGCGCTGCTCCTCGTCCTGCTCACCGCCGAATACGTCCGGCAGCGGGCGCTGCGGCTGCACGCCGCCGATCCGACGCTGTCCCAGTTCTTCGGCGCGCCGCCGATGGCACTGCTGATCGTGGGCGCCGGAACACTGCTGCTCGGCAAGCCGGTCATCGGGGCACGGGCGGCGCTGGACGTGGACTGGGTCCTCTGGTCGCTCGGCACCGTACTCGGCCTCGCCACGGCCTGCACGGTGCCGTACCTGATGGTCACCCGGCACCGCTACGCACCGGATGCCGCGTTCGGCGGCTGGCTGATGCCGGTGGTGCCGCCGATGGTGTCGGCCGCGACCGGCGCGCTGCTCGTCCCGCACGCCCCGGCGGGCCAGCCACGGCTGGCGCTCCTGCTCGCCTGCTACGCGATGTTCGGGCTGGCCCTGGTGGCGATACTGCTGGTGCTGGCCATGATGTACAGCCGCCTGGTGCACCACGAGGCGCCCACCGGCGCGGTGGTGCCCACGGTGTGGATCGGCGTGGGAGCGCTGGGACAGGGCGTGACGGCGCTGGGTGCACTGGCCACGGCGGCACCGAGCACACTGCTCGCCCCCTACGCGCGGGGCGCGGCCGTCTTCGCGCTCTTCGGCGGCATCGGGGTGTGGGGCTTCGCCATGCTGTGGCTGGTGCTCGCCACCGCGCTGACCGTGCGGGAGGTCCGGGCGGGACTGCCCTTCGCGCCGACCTGGTGGTCCTTCATCTTCCCCCTGGGCGCCTGTGTCACCGGCACCGGCGCCCTTGCCGTCCGCACCGGCTCCCAGCTGTTCGTCTGGACCGCCGTCGGCTTCTACGTGCTGCTCGTCGCCGCCTGGGCCGTGGTCGCCTGGCGCTCCCTGCACCACGCCGCGGGGCACGCGGCCAGGCCGGGAGGCCGGCCGTAGCCCAGCGCCCGGCGGTGGGGTGTCGCGCGTCACATCGACCGCGCGTCACGGACCGGGCTCCCGACTCCATCCGGTGGTCGTCAACAGCGGCTCGGAGGAAGGCGGAGGGATGAACGCACAGCAGGGAGGCGGCAGGGCCGGCGCACACCGCGTCCTGATCCTGGGCGCGGCTGCGCGGGCACGGCCACGGCCGTCCAGCTCGCGGCCAGGGTCGACGGGCGTCAGGACGTACAGGTGACCCTCGTGAACGCGCAGGAGCGCTTCACCGAGCGCATGCGGCTGCACATGACGGCGACCGGGCGGCGGGTCGCCGAACTGGACGTCCCGGAGCTGCTGGCCGGCACCGGTGCGCGGTTCGTCCACGGGCTGGGCGGCGTCGAGTCGGCCGCGGAGATCGCCGAGCGGCACCCCGGCATGAACGTCGTCCTGCTCGGCCGGGCCGAGCCAGGCGCGGCCGTGGGCCCGATGGCCAGGACGGATCTGCGGGGCGCGCTCGACCGGCTGGGTGTCCCGAGGGGCTGCCCGGCGCGGTGGGGCTGACGGGCGGGGAGAGCATCACCGCCGACGTGGTCGTGTGGGCCGGTGGCACGCCGGCGGTCCCCGCGGACCCCGGGGGGCCGAACCCGGCCCGGCCCGCGGACAGGCCCGGGTCGCGGTCGGTACCGCCGGTTCACGGGCACGGTAGTCTGCCCCGGTGACATCGGATGCCCCCCTGAACCCGGACGAGGAACGCTTCTGGCGTGCCCTGATGCACGTCATGGTGGCGCTGCCGAAGGCGCTGGACGAAGACCTGCTGAAGGTGACCGGGCTGACGATGTCCGAGTACGCGGTGCTGGTCCACCTGTCCGAGGCCGCGGGGCGCGAGATGCGCATGACCGACCTGGCGGCCGCCACCGCGCTGTCCGTCAGCCGGATTTCCCGCGTGGCCGATGCCATGCAGACGCGCGGGTGGGTGGTGAAGCAGCGCGACGCCAACGATGCCCGCGGGAGCGTGGCGAAGCTGACGGCCGAAGGCCGGCGGCGGCTGCAGTCCGCGTATCCGACCAACCTGGCGAGCGCCCGCAGGCGCGTCATCGATCACCTGGACGCCGCCATGCTCGCCGGTTTCGCCGGACAGCTCGAAACCATCGCCGCTCGACTGGACTGAACCCGGCCGCGGCGCACGGACCGGTGCGACCAGGGGCGTCTGTTCGGTCATGGCCTGCGCGCCGAGCACGGTGAGCAGGGCGAGGCGTTCCGCGTCCTCCGTGCCGGGCTCGGCGGTGTAGATCATGATCCGGAGGTCGCTGCCGGCCACCGTGAGCACGTCGCAGTCCAGCCGCACCGGGCCCACCTGAGGGTGGTCGATGGTCTTGCGCGCCGCCTCGTGGCGGCCGGCCGTGCCGGCATCCCACAGTTCCGCGAAGCGGCGGCTGCGCCCGCAGTTCGCCGACCATGTGCCGCAGCCGCTGGTCGGACGGGTAGCGTGCGGCGGCGGCGCGCAGGTCGGAGACGATCGCCGTCTCGAAGGCCGCCGTCTCCTACGGGGTCCGCCGGACGCGGGTGTTGCCGGCGCCGAGGAAGTGCCGCCAGACGCCGTTGCGCTCGTTGCCGCGCCAGCCGGAGGGGTCGCCCATCAGGGCCGCGTAGGGCGGGTTGTACTGGAGCAGCGTCCAGGACGCGTCGTAGACCGCGACGGGCGTGCCCGCCATACGGTCCAGCAGCCGGTGGACGCTCGGGGTGATGTACGCGGGCACCGACTCGGGCCCCGGCGGCGCCAGCCCGGCCAGCTCGAACAGGTGGGCCCGCTCGGCCGGGGACAGCCGCAGGGCACGGGCCATGGCCTCCACGACCTGCGCCGAGGGGTGGGAGGCGCGGCCCTGTTCCAGCCGGGTGACGTAGTCGACGGAGATCCCGGCGAGCTGGGCCAGCTCCTCACGGCGCAGGCCCGCCGCGCGCCGGTGGCCGCCCGTGGGCAGACCGGCCGCCTCCGGGGACACCTTGTCGCGCCACCGGCGCACCGCACTGCCGAATTCCACCGCCCCCATGCCCCCAGTGTCCCGCTCCGGCGCCGGGAACACGTCCGCATAACGCGAGCGGGCCGCCCCCGGGATCTAATGCGTCGTGGAATCGAGGGCGGGGTAGAACGCCTGATGGGCACGGCGCTGAAATGCGTCACCGCCGCTCAGTGCACGGATCACCTCGGCGCAATACAGGTGATGTTCCCGCAGTGGCGTGCGGCCGTTCATGGACGTCGTGAGCAGCTCTCGGGGTGCGCGGAGACTCAGGACCCGCAGCATCCGTGAGAAGGTCTCCACGAGGTCCATCCCGCCCCCTATCTCCTCGAGGATTTCTCCGAGCGGGTTCGCGGTTCCCTCTTGCCGTGCATTGCGCAGCATCCGGCAGCACCGGTCGAGGGCGTCGAGGTCCGCCGGGCCGATGGCGACGGGATGGAGGCGGGGCAGGGGCGGATCCGCGCATTCGCCGGGATCGCCCTGGTCGTCCTGCCCGGAATGACATTCCCAGATCAACCGGCGGAGCCGTAGGGGGAACGCCCGCAGAACAGTCCCGTAACTGGAGTACGCGGTGTCCACGACGTCGACCTGGCCCTCGGAGATCTCCCCTCGGTACCAATAGTGCAGGGAATGCAGCAGAGGCTCTTCAACGGTACGGAATGTGGAAGCGAAGACGGGGTCTTCCGGTACCAGGGTGTGTGGCGGGATCTCCGGCTCCATTCGCACAGCGGGCCCTAGAGGTCGGTGGTGGGAGTGTATCCTCGCACGGCAGTTCGGGTGCTGCATTCCGCCGGGACAAAGGGCAACGCGGTTCCCGCGGGCACGCGATGCGGTGGCGGGCTCAAGCCGGCAACGTGTGCGTACGCAAGCACGTGGTGTGTCCCACCGCATGACCCGGACACACCGTGTGCCTCGCGTGATCCCGGTGGACCCTCCCCGTACAGGACGCCCGCGGGACGGCAGCCGGGCGGGACGGAAGCGGTCTGCTTAGGCTGAAAGGACACCTACCCGTCGGTGGTCCTCGCCGCAGGCCCATCGACGGCAGCCGACCTGCAGTGGACGCCGGCCTGCGGGCGTCACTCGCGTGACGGGACCGAGTATGGGCACTTCTTCTGCGAGCCGTCCCCCGCCCGGCGACGAGAGGATCGCCGGCTTCGTACTCGATCGGCACGGCGTCGTCTCCGCGTGGAGCGCCGCGGCCGAAGAGCTCTTCGGCTACGGCTCGTCCGAGGTCGTCGGGCGCGCGGCGGCCGAGCTGTGGCCGGAGGCCTTCGCGCACCGTTCCCGAGGGGCCGAAGGACCGGCGGATCCGGCGGTCCCCGGCCACCGCGCCGTACTCGCCCGCCGGGAGGGCCCACCCGTCGATGTCGTCCTGCACACGTCGCGACTGCAGGAGCCCGGAGACCGGTGGGAACAGGGGTGCGTGGTCATCGCCGTCCCCGTGAGCCCCTGCGCGGCCGCGGACGGGCAGGCGATCCTGGAGGCGCTGTTCACGCAGGCGCCGATCGGCATCGCGGTCTACGACCGGGACCTGCGCGTCGTGCGGGTCAACACCGCTCTGGAACGCATCCACGGCTTTCCCGAGGAACAGGCCCTCGGCCGTGCCATCACCGATCTCCTGCCGGGGGTCGACACCACGGCGATCGAGTGCAGGATCAGGAAGGTCCTGGAGACCGGGCAGCCGATCCTCAACGCCGTGCATCGCGGGCGTACCCCCGCGGATCCGGACAGGGACCATGTGTGGAACGTGTCGTCGGTGGTCCTGACCGGGCCGGACGGTGGCGTCCTCGGAGTCACCGACCTGATCATCGACATCACGGACCAGCACCAGACGCGTGAGCGTCTGTCGCTCATCGGCGAGGCCGCGGTCCGCATCGGGACGACGCTCGACGTGCGCTGCACGTCGGAGGAGCTCGTGGAGATGCTGGTGCCGCGATTCGCCGACGTCGCGGTGGTGGACCTCCTGGACAACGTCATGGCGGGGACGGAGCCGCAGTCCACGGACCCGGGACCGGTCGTGGTGCGTCTCGTCGCCCGGAAGGCCGGGAACCCGAAGATCTTCGAGGGCCTCGCGGAGCCCGGGCAGTTGCGCAGCTACCCCTACGACTCGCCGCATGTGCAGAGCCTCACCGACGGGCGGCCGCGGCTCGTGCCCCGGCTCGACCTCGATGACGCGTGGCTGCGGGATTCCGCCGACGAGCGGGTCCGGGCCATGCGCACGTACGGCATCGGTTCCCTGATCCTCGTGCCGGTGCGCGCCAGGGGCGTGACCTTGGGCTTCGTGCACCTCTACCGGAGCCACAAGAAGCCCTTCGAGGCGGACGACCTCGTTCTCGCCCAGGACGTCGTCGCACGGGCCGCGGTCTGCGTGGACAACGCCCGCCGTTACACGAACGAGCACACGGCCGCCCTCACCCTCCACGCGAGCATGCTGCCCCGCAGCGTCGCGGAGCAAAGTGCCGTCGAGGTGGCCCACCACTACCGGCCGTCCCGGGTGCACGAGGGCGTCGGCGGTGACTGGTTCGACGTGATCCCCCTGTCGGGCGCGCGGGTGGCCCTGGTCGTGGGTGCGGTGCCGGGGGAGGGGTTCGAGGCGGCCGCGTGCATGGGACATCTCTGCTCCGCGATCCGTACTCTGGCGCAACTCGACCTCACACCGGACGAGTTGCTCGGTCAGATCGACGAGATGGTGCCACGTCTCCTGGAGCGCGAACACGCCTCGGGAGCCGCCCCCGTGGTGGAGGCGCTGAAGGGTTCCACCTGCCTGTACGCCGTGTACGACCCCATCACGCGGCGCTGTGTGATGGCGAGCGCCGGTCATTCACCGCCCGCCGTCGTCGGCGAGGCGGGGCAGGTGGACTTTCCCGATCTGCCGGTCAACAATCCCCTCGGTCTGGGGGACCCGGTCTTCGAGCCGCTGGACGTCGAGCTCAGCGAAGGCAGCACCCTGGTGTTCTGCAGTCAGGACCTCCTGCGCTGCCCCGACCGGACCGGCGCCCTCGCCTCACGGCTCGGTACGGTCATCGCCGGCCGGAGCCGTCCGCTCGACGACATGTGCGGCGTCATCGCCGATCTCATCGCACCGCACCTCACCCAGGACAACGGCCTGGCCGTGCTCCTGGCCCGGACGTGCACCCTGGACCCCGAGAAGGTGGCGACGTGGACCGTGCCCCCTGTCCCGGGGGCGGTGGGCAACATGCGCTCACTCGCGCGACGGCAACTCGACCAGTGGGGTCTGGAGCACCTGGCCTTCGAACTGGAACTCATCGTCAGCGAGCTGATCACCAACGCCATTCGGCACGGCCATGATCCGATACGGCTCCGGCTGGTGCTCGACCGGACGCTGATCTGCGAGGTCAGCGACGCGTCGAGCACCTTCCCGCACATCCGCAGGGCGGCCACCACCGACGAGGGAGGGCGCGGGCTCTTCCTGGTGGCCCAGTGCTCCCACCGCTGGGGAACCCGGTACCTGCCCGTGGGCAAGACCATCTGGGCCGAGCAGGTGCTCGATCCGGTGGCCTCCTGAGAACTGGTGTCCCGTGCGTGCCGCCGTGCGGCCCCGGGGTCACGGGCCGCACGGCGTGGCACACGGGCCGTGCCGGAGCGCGGGGGTCGCCGGGCCGGCACCGCCCGTGGTGGGAGACGGGTCACAGGCCGCGGTCACCGGCCGGTTCCGCCGCGGTCTCGGCCGCGGCCATGTTCGTGGCACTGATGGTGGACGGGGCCCGCCGCAGGTTCAGGACGGCCAGTGCGGTCAGGCCGATACCGGCGGCGATGGCCCAGACAGCGGCCCTGACGCCGTCGACGACTCCGGCGGGATCGCCTTCCGCGGGCGTTCCGTTGAACGCACCGGCGAGAGCGATGCGGAGGGCCAGGCCGACGGCGCCGCCGATCTGCCGGCCGGTCGTGGCGATGCCGCTGCCGATGCCCTGGTCCTCGGCCGGAACGCCCGTCGACGCGGCGGCGAACATCGTGACGAAGACCATCCCTTGGTGCGTGCCGGCATATATTTGCTTGCGTACGCACGTACCTGGTAGAGTCGGCCGTCGTTCGGAGGATTTTCCGCGCCCTGCGGGCGAAATCCCCGACGATGTCGCCGGTGCGCGGATGTTCGCTTCCGTGAATTGTGCGTGTCCGGTAATCCGGGCGGTCTCCCGACGTGAACCGGGAGACCGGCCTGCAATTTTCCGGACGGATTTCCCTCCGTCCCTCCCGAGCCGCCGCCCCGCCGGGCGGCGGCCGCACATCGTGGTTCCCAGAGCAAGTGAGGTGTCAAGTGACGCGGGTGAACGAGCCCATGGCCGATGTACGAGACATGTTCATGGCGCACGCCATGCTGCGCCGGGAGTTCCGCCTGCTCCCGCAACTGGTACGAGAGGTGACGCCAGGTGACGTCGGGCGTGCGGACATCGTCGGCGCCCACGCGGAACACGTCTGCTTCCTGCTGCACCTGCACCACGAGGGAGAGGACGTGCTCCTGTGGCCGCGGCTGCTCGAGCGTGCCGGCGACCGGGCGACGGCGATCGTCCCCACGATGGAGGAGCAGCACGGCGCCATCGAGCGGAGCTACACCGAGGTGACCGGGCTCCTGCCGCAGTGGCGTGCCACGGCGCAGCACGGTGAGCGGCTCGCCGAAGCCGTCGAGCGACTGCTGCCCGCGCTCGTGGAGCACCTGGCGCTGGAGGAGAAGGAGATCCTTCCCCTCGCCGAGCAATACGTCACCGCGGCCGAGTGGAAGCAGCTCGGTGAGCACGGCATGGCCAGGACGCCCCAGGAGAAACTGCCGTTGTCCCTCGGTATGGCGATGTACGAGGCCGATCCCGACGTGGTCGAGGCACTGCTCGCCGAGGTCCCCGAGCCGGACCGCCTCGCTCTGACGGACGCCGCACGGCACACGTACGCGGTCCACGCCGAGCGGGTGCACGGCACGAGCACCCCGCCTCGCGTGGGCGACTGACGCCGCCGGCGCTCGGGACCCGCGGCCGGCCGGTCCGGCGGTGCCGGAGGGGCCGGCCGCGGGCCCGGGGGTCACACCCGCGCGGCCGGCGGGATGGTGAAGTTGCCGTGGAAGACGTTCTCCGGGTCGTACGTCGCCTTGATCCGGCGCAGCCGCTCCAGCGTGGCCGGCGGGAAGGCCTTGCGCAGCGCGGACTCCTGGGCGTGGCTCTCGAAGCTCAGGTACAGGCCGTCGAAGTCGAGTCGTCCCAGTCGTGAACTCGGCGGCGCTGCCGCGGGGGACCACGGCCAGGGAGAAGTTCCGCGTCCGGTGGGCTAGGCCGGGGTGTCGTTGACCGCGCCGCCCACGGAACGGACCTGGAAGCAGCCCGTCTCGCCCTCGTCGAACATCCGGCTGATGACGCCGGTGGTCCGGTCGTCCAGGTGCTCGACGAGCGCGGAGCGGAAGTTCGGGCCGCCGTGCCCGTCGTGCCGGGTGTTCTGCGGGGCCATGAACGCCGCGTACGGGGTGACGGCGGCCTGCTGGTCGAGGACCGCGCCGGGTTCAGGAACGCCTTCAGTGCCTTGGTCGCGCGGCCGGTGTCGTCGTCGGCCCAGAGGACGGTCGTATGGGCGATCCTCCGGCCGCCCTGGGCTGCCACGACGAGGAACGGCGTCAGCTCGCGAGGACTGCTCTCGGTGAGCCCCGGCCCCACGCCTGAAGGAAGGCGCCGACGTCCTGGACCTCGTGGGCGAACCGCGCGTGGATCACGTCGCCGAGTTCGGTCGCCTCGATGTCGAAGGACGTGACGATGCCCATGCCGGCGCCGGCTCCGCGCAGCGCTCAGAAGAGGTCGGGTTGGTGTCCGCGTCGGCACGCACCACCCGCCCGTCGGTCAGCACCACTTCGGCACCCTTGACGTGGTCGATGGTCAGTCCGTACGAACGGGGCAGGAAGCCCACGCCTCCTGCCGTCGGCAGTCCGCCGCCTCCCACGTCGGTGAAGTCACCGGAGCTGATCGCCAGTCGCTCCGGCGCGAGCTTCTGCGCGACCTCGCCCCAGCAAGCCCCGACGACCGCCCGGCCGAGGTCTTCGGCGGCACCACCACGCTGCTCTCCGGGCCGGAGCGCCCGTCCCACCTGCTGGTTCCGCACGTGCCGCGCGCCCCGCGGGACTCGACGTGACCCGCGCCCACTACCCGTCCACCAGGCCGGAACGCCAAGCCCACAGCGCGATCTCGACCCGGTTGCGGGCGGCGAGCTTGGTCTGGATGTTCCCCAGGTGGGTCTTGACCGTGCCGAGGGACACGAAGAGCGCGGCCGCGATCTCCGCGTTCGTCATGCCGTCGGCCACCAGCCGCACCACCTCGGTCTCGCGTGAGGACAGGTCCGACGCGGCCGAGGACACCGTCCGCGGCGGCTGGATGCCCCTCAGCAGACGGACCGTGATCGCCGGACTCACCAGGGCCTCGCCGGAATGGGCCGCCCGCACCGCCTCGGTGAGCAGCACCGGACCCGAGTCCTTGAGGAGGAAGCCGCAGGCACCGCTGTTCAGCGCCTCGTAGACGTAGGCGTCGTCGTCGAAGGTCGTGACGACCACGACCTTGGGGGCGGCCGCGGCGCCGGCGCGGTTCAGCTCGCGCAGCGCCTGCAGCCCGTCCATCCGCGGCATGCGGATGTCCATCAGCACGACGTCCGGGTTGAGCTGCCGGCTCAGCTCCAGGGCCTGGACGCCGTCCTTCGCCTCGCCCACCACCTCGATGTCGTCCTCGGCGCCGAGGATCAGGGAGAAGCCGGTGCGGACCATGGCCTGGTCGTCGGCGAGCAGCACGCGGATGGTCATCGCGGGCCTCCCGCCGGGATACGGGCCCGGACGGTCCAGCCCTCCGGGGTCCTCGGACCGGCGGTGAAGGAGCCGCCGAGCGCCACGGCCCGCTCGCGCAGACCGGCCAGTCCGTAGCCGCCCCCGGACGAGTGGCCGACGCGGCCGACGCCGTCGTTGGAGACCTCGACCGTCACCGCGTCGGGCCGGGCTTCGCGGCCCACGAGGATCTCCAGGGCCCGCACGCCCTCGGCGTGCCTGCGGACGTTGGTCAGGGCCTCCATCACCACCCGGTGCACGGCCGACTGGACGTCGATCGGCACGTCGTCGAAGTCCCCGTCGATCCGCAGCCGCACCTCCACGTCGTCGCCGGAGGTGAAGTGATCGGCGAGCGAGGCGATGTCGGTGATCGTGCCCATCGGTGTCATGCGGACCTGCGAGCCGGGTTCGTGCAGCAGGGCGACCATGCGGCGGATGGCGGTCATCGCCTCGTCCCCGGCCGCCTCGATGCGCTCCAGGGCGGGGAGCACCGCCTGCGGCTGCTTGGCCGCCACGCTCTGGGCGGCCTGGGCGAGCACCACGATGCCGGTGACGTGGTGGGCCACGTAGTCGTGCAGGTCGGACGCGATGCTGGTGCGCTGCGCCAACTGCTCGGCGATCGCCTGGCGGCGGCGGCCGGTCTGGAGCATGCGGGCCCACATGCCCGTGGCGCAGGCGATGACACCGGCCAGCGCCAGGGCGAGGGACACGACCGGCGTGATCCTCGCGGTGGACAGCTGGAGGGGCTGCAGGACCATGCCCGCCAGCAGCAGCGGGACCGCGAGCGCGGCGCGGACGGCCTCCGCGCGCCAGGCGGCCAGACCGATGACCAGGAGGGTGACGGCGGCGACGGTCAGCCCGAACGGCAGAGCCTCGTGGACCGTGACGGAGGGGCTCATCGTCGCCAGCAGCACCACCGAACCCAGGGCCAGTGCCCAGGCGCCCAGCGCCCGGCCGGTCAGCCGCCAGGTGACGGTGGCGGTGATGACCGCCAGCAGGATGACGGACGAATGGGCCAGTCCCAGCTGCAGGTCCACGATGCCCAGGCCCAGGAGGACCCCAAGGCCCGCCAGCCCCACCACGCCGCGCACCAGCCGCTCCAAGAAGCGGTTCGCGCTGTTCTCCACGCCTTCGTCTTCCCCACTGTCGTTCGCCGCTCCGGCTTGCCGGACGAGCGTTCGGCCCTCCACGGTTCCCTCCAGTGTCACCGAAGCGCCTCGGATGCCCCTGAGACGCCGCTCACTCCGGAGACCGCCCGGTGGCGCCCGGCCGGGACCGCCGAGGCCTCCGGGTGGCAGTCCTCGGGCCGGGCGGAGCCCGGGTCCGCGGTCACGAGGTCCGAGCCCGCGCCGAGGAGGGCGACTTCGAGGGCGGTCAGCGTGTAGACCCGGGCCGAGTGCAGCAGCCGGGGCAGGGAAAAGGACACGGGAAGCCTCCTGTGGTGAGGGACGGGTTCCCGGTCGCGGCCGGGAAGGACGGCATCGAGCGGGGCGGTCATGCGTGGCTCCGCCCGGCCGTGGCGCCGTGGGGGCGGACACGGGTGCCGGAGTCAGGGCGCAGGGCGCCGCGCACGAGTTCGTCCAGCAGCGCGGGATAGCTCAGCCCCTGCTGCGCGAACATCTTCGGGACCTGCGACTGCGCGGTCATGCCCGGCATGGTGTTGACCTCGTTCAGCACGGGCCCGCCCGCGGTGAGGAAGAAGTCGCACCGGGCGACCCCGCGGCACCCCAGTGCGGTGAACACGGCCAGCGACGCCTCGACCAGTTGGTCGTGCTCGTCGGCGGACAGCGGGGCGGGTATCAGGAACCGGGCCCCTCCGTCGTACTTCTGCTCGGTGTCGAAGAGGCGTCCGTCGTCCAGCACGATCTCCAGCGGCGGCCCCACCGTCAGGCTGCCGTCCGCCCGCCGCAGCACGGCGAGATCCACCTCGCGCCCGACGACCAGCTCCTCGACCAGGACCCGGTCGTCGAGCCGCAGGGCCTCGGCGAGTGCCGGGGCCAGGTCCGCGGGCCGCAGGACGAGGGAGACGCCGTGGCTGGATCCGGCGGCGACGGGCTTCACCACGACCGGGCCGTCGAAGAGCACCTGGTCCGCGTCGTCAGCGGTGACCAGGCACCCCGGGGCCACGGCGACGCCGACCGCCTCGGCCACCAGCTTGGTCGCCCACTTGTCCATGGCCAGCGCGCCGCCCCGGACCCCCGCACCGACGTACGGCACGTCCGCCAGGTCCAGCAGCGCGGCGAGCGTGCCGTCCTCACCGTAGGGGCCGTGGACGGCGGGGAACACGACGTCGCAGCCGGCCAGCAGCACCAGTGCGGCGGCCACGCTCTCCGCGGCGCTGCCCGCCAGCGGCCGCCCGTCGGCGTCCTGCCACCGTCCGTCCCGGCCGATGGTGAGGGCCAGGACGTCGTACGCGGCGGGGTCGAGGGCGGAACGCACCGAGGCGGCCGACGCCAGGGAGACTTCGTGCTCGCAGTTGCGGCCGCCGCCGATCACCGCGACGCGGACTCGGCCGGACTGCGAGGGCGCGGTGCGGTTCATGCGGCCACCGCCTGACGGCGCACGGTCCGGCGCAGGCGCGCGCCCAGACCGGTCACGATCTCGTGCTCCAGGGTGCCGGACCACCCGGCCCATTCCCCTACCGTGGGCTCGCCGCGGTCTCCCGGACCGAAGACGGTGGCGATCTCGCCGGTTACGGCCGGCCGGTCGCCGGTGTCGACGATGACCTGGTCCATCGAGATCCGGCCGGCGACGCGGCACCGGCGTCCCCCGAGCAGGACCTCCGCCCGGCCGGACGCGGTGCGGGGGAGGCCGTCCGCGTACCCGACCGGCAGCAGGGCCAGATGCGTGCGCCGTTCCGCGCTCCAGGCGTGTCCGTAACCCGCCCGGGCGCCCGCGGGCACCGCGCGGACCGACACCACGGGCGCGGTCAGCGTGAGGGCGGGGCGCAGCCGGGTGGTCCCGGTCGGGTCGATGCCGAAGAGCCCGGCGCCGACCCGGGCGAGGTCGAAACGGGTCCGGGGATCGGTGAGGGTCGCCGACGTCGCGGCCAGGTGCCGCCACCGGGGACGCAGCCCGGCCTCCGCCGCGGTGGTCACCGCGGCCCGGAACAGGGCGAGGGCGCGGTCGGTGCACGGGTCGCCGGGGGTGTCCGCGCAGCCGAGGTGGCTCATCACGCCCACCACCTCGACCAGACCGTCCGCTTCCGCCACCCGCGCCCGCCGGCACAACTCCGGCCAGGCCCCGGGCTCGGCGCCGTCGCGGCCCATCCCGGTGTCCACCTGCAGATGCAGCCGCGCCGGGCGGCGGGTCCGGGAGGCGGCGCGCACCACGGCGGCCAGGTGCGCGGATCCGGGAACGGCCAGCGAGACACCGGCCCGCAGCGCCTCGTCGAACGCGGCGTCCACCGGATTGAGCCAGCTCAGGACCGGTACCCGGAAGCCGGCACCGCGCAGGAGCAGCGCCTCCTCCACCGACGCGACGCCCAGCGACGTCGCGCCCGCGCCGAGCGAGGCCGCAGCCGCCTCGGCGGCGCCGTGCCCGAACCCGTCGGCCTTGACCACCGCCATCAGGCGGGCGGCCCGCGTGGCGAGGTACCGGGTGTTGGCGGCGATCGCCGCCGGGTCGAGCGTCAGCTCCGCACCGTCCGCGCGGCCGGGCCGCCGGGACGGCTCGACGACGCGGAGGCCGGAAGCGATCGTTGGTGCGCAGTGCATGCGGCGCCTTTCCTGGGGTCTCACGGCCGGGCCCGTGCCCAGGGGGTCACGAGGGCCGCCGGCCGTCCGGAGTGCCGAGTCCACGAGAGGGAGCTCATGACCAGGAGGCTATGAAGCCGGTGCGCGTGCCGGCTTCGGGCAGAAGTCGGACCTGTCCGGGGGCGCTACGACTTTCGGCCGAGTGCGGACGTGGTCCTTCGGTGAGCGCGGCGGAGGCCGCCGGTCACGCCGGCACGACACGTACCGCGCCGGCGCCGGCCATCGCTTCCGCTTCCCGGGTGTCGCGGGCACTGCGGTGGACGACGACATTCCCCAGAGCACGCGAGAGCCGCGCGACGAGGGCGGCGACGCCGTCCTCCCAGTCCACCGGCCCGTCGGCGGGGCGGACGACGATCAGCTCCAGCACTTCCGCGGGATGTGTCGCCGTTCCTTGGACGACGGCGCCGCTGAGCGCGAGGTACTCCGGTGCCGGGTGGAGGTGGGCCGGCATCTGTTCGCGGACCGTGTCCGCCACCCGGCGGTGCAGGTGGGTCAGCTGGTGCAGCGCGTTCCAGGCGATGTGGCCGGGGACGAGGCGTACGGCTTCTCCGCTGCGCCGGGGGGCGATGAGGCCGAGCAGACCGAGGCGGAAGAGCGCCGTTTCCAGCTGGGCCGGCGTCACCGCGGCGGTGTCGGACAACTCGTCGAGCGGCAGCGGCCGGACGGCATCGAGGGAGCGATGGCCGACGAGGGCGGTGAGGAGCCGTCCCGAGGTTCCGGGGAACAGGGCGGACAGCGGGGACCGGAAGTTCATGGGCGTCCCTCCGTGGGAGGCAGGGGTCCCGACCGGCTTCGCGGGCAGGTGGCATCGACGACGAAGCCGGCGGGAGTCCGATGTCCGGACGGCCGTTACGGCCGGCGGCGGAGCGTTACGGAGGGCCGGTCGTCCACCTTCATTGGCAGCGCGGTGACGGATTCCCGGAGCGTTTCGACGACGTCGAGGAATCCTGCTCTTCCCCACAGCGCCAGGCTCAGGGCGGCGACGAGTACGGCCGTCATGTGCACGGCCTTCAGGGACGTCCCGGAGGCCGTGCCCGGAAGAGGCGCGCAGCGCCGATGTGTCTCCGAGGGCCCACGCGCGCACGGCCTCGCCGACGGCGAGCTCGTGGTGGAGCGGGGCCGCGGCGGCGACCTCGTCGGCGTACCGGACCAATTGACCGAGCTTTCCCTGCTGTCCGGTCAATTCCATGATGCCGAGGTGGAGTGCAGCAGACCGTTCAGGAGGGCATGGACCTCTGTCCAGCCGTCCGCGTCGAGATCGGTCAGCGCCTCCCGTACCGCGATGCCGTCGTGGCGCCCGTAGCCCCGGACGACCTCGATCGCGCGCTCGTGGGACGCCTTCCCGGAATCTCGCTCATCTGGCTGACGCTATTGCTCCCCGGAGCGGCGGGAATCGGTCTCCCGGTGCATTGCGCATCGGAAAAAGGCACTGGGCCTACAGGACCCGGGACTCCCGCCGCTCCTCCAGGAAACGGATTCAGGCCCCGGAGGCGTCCAGCATGGCCTCACGGTCGACGACCTTGATGCGCTCACGACCTTCCGGCACGCCCAGAGCCCGCTCGTGGGCGTCCAGCCGGTACCAGCCCTCGCGCGTCGTGTAGCGAACGCCGCGCCGTTCGAGGAACTCGACGACGGCACCGGGGTCCGGCGCGGCCGGAGCGGGCAGCCGGCCGGCCGCGTGGTCCTCCAGGAGACAGGCGACGGTCTCGTTGGCGTCGCCCTTGGTGTGCCCGATCAGGCCCACCGGTCCGCGCTTGATCCATCCCGTCACGTAGACCGAGGTCATGGGCTCGTCGCCGTCGAGCACACGGCCGGCCGCGTGCGGGACCGTCCCCGAGACCACGTCGAACGGCAGCTTCGGCAGCTCGTCCGAGTAGTAGCCCACCGCGCGGTACACGCTCTGCACGTCCCAGTCCGTGAAGCGCCCGGTGCCGCGGACGTTGCCGGTGCCGTCGAGTTCGGTCCGTTCCGTCCGGAGCCCGACGACCCGGCCCTGGTCGTCCAGCACCTCCACCGGGGACTCGAAGAAGTGCAGGAACAGCTTGTGCGGCCGGTCGCCGACGTCGCGGATGGCCCAGTTCTCCAGGGTCTTGGCGACCATGTCCGTCTGCTTGCTCGCGCGTCGGGCGGCGATCGAGCCGTCGTCGTAGTCGATGTCCTCCGGGGCGACGACGACCTCGATGTTCGGGGAGTGGTCCAGCTCCCGCAGCTCCATGGGCGTGAACTTGGCCTGTGCCGGGCCGCGGCGGCCGAACACGTGGATCTCCCGTGCCCTGTTGCCCTTGAGGCCGTCGTACACGTTCGGCGGGATCTCGGTCGGCAGCAGCTCGTCCGCCGTCTTGGCCAGGATGCGGGCCACGTCCAGGGCGACGTTGCCGACACCGAGCACGGCCACCTTCTCCGCCGTCAGCGGCCAACTGCGCGGCCCGTCGGGGTGCCCGTCGTACCAGGAGACGAAGTCCGCGGCGCCGTAGGAGGCGTCGAGGTCGATCCCGGGAATGTCCAGCGCCCGGTCGGACAGCGCCCCGGTCGAGAAGACCACCGCGTCGTAGAACGCGCGCAGATCGTCCAGCTCGATGTCACCGGGATAGTCGACGTTGCCGAACAGACGCACCTGCGGCTTGTCGAGAACCTGGTGCAGAGCCTCGACAATGCCCTTGATCCGGGGGTGGTCCGGTGCCACGCCGTAGCGTATGAGACCGAAAGGCGCGGGCATGCGCTCGAACAGGTCGACGGACACACCCGGTTCCTGCGCGGATTCGGATTTGAGCAGCGCGTCCGCCGCGTAAATTCCAGCAGGGCCTGCCCCGACAATGGCTATGCGAATCGGACGCGACATGGAATACGTACCTCCCGAATTGCGGTACCGCGCAACGAGCAGATAATTTCCTTTCCGCGGCGACCCCGACTCTATCCGATGGCCCCCTGCCCCTTGGAACCGGCTCTTGGTCCTACGACTTTGTGCCCGGCCGAATGGCACTTCCGGCGGGTACGGGACCGTACTCAGGCGGTGCGGGGACAGGCGCCCGCCCCCGTCCGGCCGGCGACGGTGGCGTTCCCGTGCTTCCCCGCCCCGGTGTCGCACCAGCCCCGGGGCGGGGCGGTGCTCGGCGCGGCGGTACCGGCCGAGGGGCGCGCGGGCACGCGCCGGCCGGGGCCGCGGATACCGGGCGAGGGCTTTTCGTAGGGAATCGCGCACGTCGAGGCAGTGCCAAGAGAAAGCCGGCGGGACGGATACGGCACACGATTGACACTTCCGGTTCCGGGCGGCTTCCTCGCCGCAGGCGATGATCCGCCTCGTGATCGGAATTCGACGAAACGGAATTCGCTGGTCGGCCGCGGAGGGGCGCGAGGGTGCGGTGCGCACGACTCCCATGCATTCGGAGAGGGCACCGGCGGACACCGCGATCACGACGTCCGGCACAACGCCCGGCAGCCGGCGCATCCGGCGATGCGAGCTCGGCCTGCTGGACACGTCAGGCACCGGAGCCGCCGCGACCGCGCTTCTGGGCAGTCCGGCGACGGCGCGCCCGGCATGGGCGCCGTCCAGGCGTACTTCGACCTGCCGTCGACCGAGACCACCCCGAACCGGCAGGTGCGTGGTAGGCGTTCACCGCGGGCTCGGTGCGCGTCATCGCGCCGCGCAACGACGCTTCGTCCACCGGCGCGCGAGCGACTACTGCATCGCCGGCTCCTCAGGCGCCCGGCTCGCCTTCCTGGAGCGGGAGCCGAAGGCCGCCCGCGCCTCGTGCGACATCGACTGGATCGTCGTCGCCATGCACCAGGTCATGACCAGCTGCACCGACGACAGCGGCGCGGACACGGCCCTGCGCCGGCACTACGGGTCGCACCTCGACCGGTACGGCGTCGGCCTGGTGGTGTGCGGCCACGAGCACGACGACGAGCGGTCGCTGGCCGTGCGCGGCGTCGTCGCGGGCGGCGGGACCCTCACCCCGAACCCGGTCCCGCACCCCACGGACGTCGTCGGCACCTCCTTCGCCGCCGTGCACATGGTGCTCGGCGGCGGTGTGTCCGGCACGAACAACCAGTCGTTCTTCAAGGACGGCACCGCCAAGGTCGTCACCGGCTTCGACAGCACCGACGGCTCCCTCTACGCCAAGGAGCAAGCGGCCCGGTGTGGCACCCGCGACGAGGACCACCCCCCCCCACGGCCGACGTCACCACCCAGGCGGCGGGGCGGGGCGTCGGCGCGCCCCGCCCCCTCCGTTCGACCGGGTCAGTGGCCCGGCGGCGTGTGGCGCAGGTGCCGCCGTTCGGCCAGCTCCTCCGCGCTCACCACGGTCAGAACCGGGGACCCCGGAGCCGCGAACATGGTCACCACCAGCTGCGACTGGGCGTCCTGGAGGTTGTTGGCACCCAGGTAGTGGATCACGTCGCCGCCGGGCTCGAACAGGGCGTCACCGGCCTTCAGCACCCGGGGCGGCTCGCCCTCCAGCTCGAAGAGGATCTCGCCCTGTGTCACGTAGCCGAACAGCGGCCCGGGGTGCCGGTGCGGCGGCGCGCCGGGGTCGCCGGGCGACAGCGTGACGCGGATGGTCCTGGCCTCGGCGCCGTCCGGGACGCGGGGCGCCGCCTCCGGCAGGGTCGCGATCACCTCGACACCTGGGGGCAGGTGCGTGTGCTCAGCACTCATGAATTCCTCCAAACAGGGACTGTCCGCAGTGACGACCGGGCGGTCCGCCCGTTTGTGACAGCCGGAACGCGGCGAACCCGCCCCGGACGGGGCGGGGTTCCGGCGTCCGGACGCACGCGCACACGCCGGGCGGATGTGTCACAGGCGACACCGGCGGTTGTCACACCCCACCGGATTCCCCGGTCAGCTGTGAGGACCGCGATGCGACCCCGGCCAACGCGTCGCGCCGCGCCGCCCGCGCCGCTCCCACTGGAAAGGCATCTCATGGCAGGCCATGGCTCTCCCGAACCCGGCGGTGACAGTGCCCTCCCGTGGCCGCCGCGTTCCTCCCGGGACCCGGCCCTCGGTTTCGACGGCGATCAACCGGCCGTGGACAGGTACGGTGTGCTCGTCGGCTACAGCGGTTCCGCGCGCAGCAAAAGGGCGCTGTCGTACGCGGCCGGGATGGCGCGCCGTTCCGGCACGGCGCTCATCGTCGTCCACGTCGCACGACAGAGCGCGGTCGCCGCGTTCTTCGGCTTCGAGCCGCCGGCTGCCGGGCGGAATCCGTACGACGGTATGCGGACCCTGGCAGAGCAACTCGCCTGCGAGGAGCATCTGTCGGGGCTGTCGTGGACCCTCGTCCGGCGCAGCGGCGTCGTTGCCGACGAGCTGGAGAAGGCCGGCCGCACATACCGGGCGAACGCCATCATCGTGGGCCGGTCGCGTGGTGCCGGTGGCACGCTCTTCCGCTCGATCTCCCGCACACTGATGCGCCGGGCTCACCGGCCGGTCATCGTCGTCCCCTGACCGGCGCCCGCGCAGGCGCGGTCGGTGCCGCGGGCGTCAGCGCTGGGCGAGCCACTCGTCGAACGTCGTGCGGCTCGTCCGGGCGTGCGCCCCGGCAAGCAGTGACCGTTGCTGCAGGGCGGCGCCGAAGAACCAGGCGTGGGCGTCGGTGACGACGTCCCGCGTGTCGCACCGGGCCGCCAGCAGCTTCACGGCGAGTTCGTCGAGCCGGAACTCCTCCGGACCCGCGATCGCGACGGTGTCGCACAGCGGCACTCCCATGGCGACGTGCGCGACGGTGGTGGCGACCTCGTCCGAGGACACCGGCCGCATCAGGGCGGGCGCGACGCGCACGCCGCCGTCCCCTGGTGTGTCCGCGAGGACGGTGGCCTCGACGCACTCGAAGGACGGCGCGGCACGCACGATCGAGTGGGGGATCGGAGACCGCCGCACCTGCTCCTCCAGCAGCAGCTTCGCGCGGAACCAGCCGGACAGCAGCCGTTCGGTCCCCACGACGGACAGGATCACATGATGTGCGACGCCCGCCTTCTCCGCGGCGGCCAGCAGCCCGGTCGTGGCGGAGCGGAAGCAGCGCAGGCCGGCCTGCCCGGCGCGCGTGGTGGTGCACGTGACGTCCACCACGACATCCGCGCCGCACAGGGCCTGCTCCGGCCCGCGGTCCGTGACGGCGTCGGCGCCCTCACGGCGGGGGAGGGGGACGACGTCGGCACCCCGGTCCCGCAGCCTGGCGACGACCTTGGCTCCGACCGGACCGGTGGCCCCTGCGACAACGACTCTCATGCGGGCCCGCTTCCTTCCGGGGGCTCGGCGACCCCGCTGGTCCTCTGGTGGCGGTCAAGCCGGCCGCACCATCACCGTGACCGGGCCCGGACCGTCGTTGTGACACCTCGCGTGCCCGCGGGGGTGCGCTGGACCCGGGGGACCGTTCGGCCAGGACTTCGTACCGGCGGACTTCGTACCGGCCGAACCGGTAGGACTCCCTGCCGGCACGCAGGGTTCACTTCGCCCAGGCGCGCCGTGGCCACGGCCCGGGCGGACCACTCGGCTGTGCCGCCTTCGTCCCGCTGCGGGAGCCGTCCCCGAATCGGGGGCCACGGTGCGCGCCGTGCACCGTCCCGCCGCCGAGGCGGCGGTCCTCCGCCTGTGGGAAGCGATCGCCTACGGCGTGGGGGGCAGCACGGAGCGGACCGCGTCCTCGCTGCGGGCCACGACGGCCGTTCCGTCGTCCGCGGTGATGATGGGCCGCTGGATGAGGGCCGGGTGCCGGGTCAGCGCCTCGATCCACCGCTGGCGGGTGGAGTCGTCCCGGGCCCACGCCGTCAGACCGATGTCGGCCGCGACGGGTTCGCCCGTGCGCGCGATGTCCCAGGGCTCCAGAACGAGCCGGTCCAGCAACGCGGTGAGCTCGGCCGCGGTGGGCGGGTCGTCCAGGTAGCGCCGCACGGTGTACGCGGCCCCCTCCTCGTCGAGGATGGCGAGTGCCGAACGGCACTTCGAGCAGGCCGGATTGATCCAGATCTCCAAGAATTCGCCTCTTCTGTCGGAGCGAACGGCGACACGCCGAATTCACGGGGATATCCACCGCCGTCCGCCCGGACGCGTCACGGCCGACGACCCCGTCTGATCGCGTCACTCTTGTGCCATGGCACAAGAGTGACGCGTGCGACCCCTTGAACAACGGCGAGGGCGGCCGGAGGATCCAGTGATCTTTTCGCTCATCGCCCGCTCTTCGCCGCGTCTCAGGAGTCTTCCTTGCCCAAGGTTCCCATCCCCCGGCCCGGGCCGATCGCCCTCGCCGTGGCTGCCGCGCTGGCACTCGGCGTCATACCGGCGACAGCCGCTGTGTCCGCGTACTCCGTCGGTGAGGCGTCGCACAACGACGCCGGACACCGAATCCCCGGCCCTGCCGGCACGCACACCGTCACCCTGATCACGGGTGACAAGGTCACCGTCGGGACCGCCGCCGACGGCACCGTCGTGCACTCGTTCCAGGCCGCGAGCGGAGCCACCACCGGCTTCCACCGTGCTGTCCTGGACGGCGCCACCTACGTCTACCCCGACTCCGCGCTGCCGTACGTGAGTGCCGGGAAGCTCGACAAGCAGCTCTTCAACGTGACGCGGCTGATCGCCGAGGGGTACGACGACGCGCACAGCTCCCGGCTGCCGCTGATCGTGCGCTACACCGATGCGGCCGCCAAGTCCCGCACCCGGGCGAAGATGGCCGGCTCGACCGACGTCCGCCGCCTGGACAGCATCCAGGGTGCGGCACTGGCTCAGAACCACGAGCAGGCACCGGAGTTCTGGTCCTCGCTGACCGGCGGCTCCGGCGCCGCGGCCCGGTCCGCCGCGCCGTCCTTCGCGGGCGGCGTCGCCAAGGTGTGGCTCGACGGCAAGGTGAAGGCCGACCTGGCCGACTCCACCGCGCAGATCGGCGCGAACAAGGTCTGGGCGGAGGGCGACACCGGCCAGGGCGTGAAGGTCGCGATGCTCGACAGCGGCGCGGACACCGAACACCCCGACCTGGCGGGGCAGGTGTCGGACAGCGCCAGCTTCGTTCCCGGCGAGGACGACATCGCCGACTACAACGGCCACGGCACGCACGTCGCGTCCACCATCGTCGGCACGGGCAGCGCCTCGGACGGCAAGGAGCGGGGTGTCGCCTCCGGCGCCCGGCTGGCCGTCGGCAAGGTGCTCAACTCCGAGGGCAGCGGCCAGGAATCCTGGATCATCGCGGGCATGGAGTGGGCCGCCCGCGACCAGAAGGCCAGGATCATCAGCATGAGCCTGGGCGGGGGCGGTGACAAGACCGACCCGATGAGCCAGGCCGTCGACGAACTCAGCCACGAGACGGGCGCGTTGTTCGTGATCGCGGCGGGCAACGGCGGCCCCCACTCCATCAGCAGCCCCGGTGCCGCGGACTCCGCGCTGACCGTCGGAGCCGTCGACTCCACCGACACGCTCGCGGACTTCTCCAGCCAGGGTCCGCGCGACGGGGACGGCGGCCTGAAGCCGGAGATCACCGCGCCCGGTGTCGACATCGTCGCGGCGCGCTCCCACTACAAGCGAGGTTCCGGCTACTACACCACGATGAGCGGTACGTCGATGGCGACGCCGCACGTCGCGGGCGCTGCCGCGCTCCTCGCCTCCGCGCACCCCGACTGGACGGGCGCCCAGCTCAAGGAAGCGCTGGTCAGCAGCGCCAAGGCGACCCCGGCGTACACCCCGTACCAGGCGGGCGCCGGCCGGCTCGACGCACTGGCGGCCGTGCACACCACGGTCTTCGCCACCACGAGCGCCTACTCCGGCTTCTACACGTGGCCGCCGAAGCCGGGGCAGACCGACGCCCAGACGGTGACGTACACCAACGTCGGCGACGCACCGGCCGACCTCCATCTGGCGGTCGACGGCACCGTCCCGGCCGGGTTGTTCAGCCTCTCCGCCGACCACGTCACCGTGCCCGCCCACGGCACCGCCACGGCCACCCTGACCGCGGATCTGGACAAGCTGGGCGGCGACCAGTCGGTCAGCGCCATGATCACCGGTAAGGACGGCAGCGGCGCGGTCCGCGCCCGGACCCTGATCGGCGCGGCCCGCGAGGGCCAGCGGCAGAATCTGACCGTCGTCGCCAAGGACCGCTCGGGCAAGCCGCTGGAGGGCCGGGTCGTCCTGACCGCCGAGCACATCTTCACGGTGATGGACCTCGACGCGTCCGGCACCGGCACGGCGCGGCTGCCCGTCGGCAGTTACAGCGGCTGGCTCACCGGCGACGTGCAGGGCGCCGAAGGCCCGCACTCGCGCGGCATGGTGCTGCTCGCCTTCAACGACGTGAAGCTGGACCAGGACCGCACCGTCAGCCTGGACGGCCGCAAGGCGCGCCAGATCCTGGCACGCGTGCCGCAGCAGACCGCCGCCGTCGCGCCGCGCCTGGACGCCCACCGGTCCTTCGCCGACAGCCTGGTGGAGACGTCGATGCTGCCGAACCCGTCGTACGACAGCATCTGGGCGCTCCCGACCGGCAAGAAGGTCACCGACGGCGAGTTCGAGACCGGGGCCCGCTTCCGCCTCGAGCAGCCCGCTCTGACCGTGAGCACGAAGTCGACGACGTTCGACGACCCGCTGGTCAAGCGCGCGGCCACGCCACTGCCCGCCGGTACCCGGAACCTGACGGCGGTCTTCGCCGGTGACGGCACGGCCGGGGAGCTCGCGCGGCAGGACGTGCGCGGCAAGGCCGTGGTGGTGCGCGGCGCCGGCACGGAAGGGATCCAGGCCCAGGCCGAGGCCGCCGCGGCCGCCGGCGCGCGGCTGCTGCTGGTCGTCAACGACGGCGTCGGCCGCATGGAGCCCTGGGACGAGAACCCTTGGAGCCCGGAGAGCCCGGCCCCGGTGACGGTGGCGACGCTCAACGCCGACCAGGGCGCGGACCTGCTCGGCCAACTCCGGCACGGCACGGTCTCGCTGAAGGTCACCTCGCACCCCACGACCGACTACGTCTACGACGTCGTGCACCACTGGACGGGCGCCGTTCCGGCGGACCCGACCTGGCGTGAGGAGTCCAAGGACCTCGGCCGGGTGGACGTCTCCTTCCGGAACTACCGGCAGGGCAAGGCGATGGAGTTCCGTCCGGACGTCTGGCGCGGCTGGGCCGTCGGCAACCAGCTCACCGCGCCCGCCCAGGGCGAGCGCACCGACTGGGTCACCGCCGGCACCACGTGGCTGGACGACGCCTTCATCCAGGGCGAGACCGGGCAGCACTCGATCGACCCGCTGACCTACCCGGCGCGGAAGACCGGCAAGGTCAGCTGGTTCGGCCCGATCCAGCGGCCCCGCATGGGCCCGATCAACTACCAGCCGGTGCGCTACCTCGACACCATGTACATCACCGCGCCCGGCTGGGGTGACTCGGGGTCCGGCCACGTCGGCGAGGCCGGCGCGAACTTCGACGTCAAGGACTGGATGTCGCTCTACCAGGGCGACCAGCAACTCGACTGGGGCAACGCCGAGTACCTGCAGGTTCCCGGCCTCAGCGCCGAGCGGCTGCCCTACCGGCTGGTCGTCGACAACGACCGCGGCACCTGGGCCAACCCGTACTCGACGCACACGCTGACCGAGTGGGACTTCACCTCCGCGGTCACCGGCAGTGACGCGGCGGCGTCCCTGCCGCTCATCCAGCTCGACTACGGCGTGGACACCGACAAGTCCGGCCGTGCCGACCGGCACGCCGGCCTGACGGTGAGCGCCTCGCACCTGCCGGGCACCACGGCCGCCATCGGGAAGCCGACCGTCGAGGTGTCGTACGACGACGGTGCGACCTGGCAGCGGACCGACCTCAGCCGGTGCGACGACGGATGGCGCACGAACCTGCGCGCGCCGCGGTCCGCCGGCTACGTCACCCTCCGGGTCGGCGCCCGGGACACCGCGGGCAACACCGTCTCGCAGACGATCACCCGGGCCTTCGGCCTGCGCTGACGTCACACCCCGGGAGGTCACCCGGGACAGCACCGCGTGGGCGGGGCCGCAGCCGGCGGCCCCGCCCATGCGGCGTCCACGGGGCCGGGCGGAAGCCGTCACCCGGCTCGGCGGGCCGTGCCGCCGTGCCGCCGATAGAGTGATCACCACACGCCCCGCCCCGGCGTGGACGTTTTCGGACCGGCGCCGGGCAGGCCCACCGGGAAGGTGACGACGCCCATGACCGGACAGTTCAGTTGCCGGAGGATCTACGAGGACACCTCCTCGCGGGACGGCAAGCGCGTACTCGTCGACCGCCTGTGGCCCCGCGGAATGAGCAAGGAACGGGCCCACCTGTACGAATGGCTGCGCGACGTGGCGCCCTCGGCCGACCTGCGCCAGTGGTACCACCACGACCAGGAGCGCTTCACGGAGTTCCGGGACCGGTACATCGGCGAGTTGAAGGACGCGGAGCACCGGCCGGCCGTGCAGCATCTGCGCGACCTCGCCGCCCGCGACAAGGTCACCCTGCTCACCGCGACCAAGGACCTCGACCACAGCGAGGCCGCCGTGCTCGCCCAGTGGCTCGGCGCCGCCGGTAGCCCGCAGTAGGCGTGCGGCCCCCCACTTCCGGGCGAGCACCCCGCTCCAGGTGATCGTCCCGTCGGCGGCGGAGCCCCGGCCAAGCGCGGGAGAATCCCCGCCCTGTCGCTCTCCGGCGCGCGTCATGGGCCGCCCGGACGCCGTCACGCCGTCGCGTACGGCTGGTTACCGCGCCGTTAGAATCTCCTGATCGTCAGGCGTCCCCTCGGGGGCGGGACAGTGGAGAAGGGGCGTGAGGCGCGCGGTGCGCAACGTTGCTGACCCGGATCTCGGAGTGCTGGCCGGACGCCTGCTGTTCGCCGTCCAGACCGAGCTCTTCTCCCGGCTCCGCGACCTCGGCTTCGACGACCTGAAGCCCCGTCACGGCGCGGTCCTCGCCTACCTCCAGCCGCAGGGCATCCGGGCGACGGACCTGGCCCGCGTGTCCGGCCAGCACAAGCAGGTGATCGGCACGCTGGTCGACGAACTCACCGCGCTGGACTACGTCGAGCGGCAGAGCGACCCGGCGGACCGGCGGGCCAAACTGGTCTGCCCCACCAAGCGCGGCCGCGCCCAGATGGCCGCCGCGGACACGATCATGGCGGAGATGCAGGAGCGTCACGCCCAGCGCCTCGGCGGGACCGTCTACGCCGAGTTCAAGCGCCTGTTCGTGGACGTGGTCGAGCAGCAGCGCCGCGACGCGAGCACGGTCACCGGCGACTGACCGGCCGCGGGGACCCGGGACGTCGTCCCCCCTCGGTGTGCGTCGGGGAAGGTGCCGGCTTTCCGGACGGGTGCATGGTCACTGATCGTTACTTTCCGTGGTCAACGCTCATGCGAACGTGACGTCACCCGTGGGCGGGAGAGCCGCTGCTTGCGCTTGCCTGGGTCACTCCTTAGGGTCGCTAGTAAGGAAAATTGATAGTCACTGAAACTTACTACTTGCCTGCGTCGTGAGACGCCGCGTCGCCGGGAGTCCGTTCCATGTCTGTGATCGAGTTGACCACCTTCACCGTCGCGCCCGAGCGGACGTCCGCGATGCTGGCCGCTCGCGGCGCGATGCTCGCCGCGTTCCGTGAGGACCGGCGGGGGTTCGTGGACGCGCGGCTGGTTCGGGTGGCCGACCACACGTGGCTGGACGTCGTCGAGTGGGCGGACGCGCAGGCGTACGACGAATCGCGTGCGAAGGGCGGCAACCTGCCGGGGATAGCCGCCTTCTTCGCCACCATCGACACGCTGGTGAGCGCCGAGAGCGGTGTGCGCTACGACGACGCGGAGGACGGCCGGCGCACGGTGCGGACCATCGCGTACGGTCCGGAGCCCTCGCAGGTCGGAGAGCTGTACCTGCCGGAAGGGGACGGCCCGTTCCCCACGGTCGTCCTGATCCACGGCGGTTGGTGGGCGGCGATGTTCGACCGCAGGCAGTCGACACCCCTCGCGGAGGACCTGGTCTCGCGGGGGTTCGCGGTGTGGAACATCGAGTACCGGCGGATCGGTGAACCCGGCGGTGGCTGGCCCGGCACGTTCGACGACGTGGCCGCCGCGGTCGACGCGGTGCCCGATCTCGACCCCTCGCTCGACGGCGGCCGGGTGCTGGTCGTGGGCCACTCGGCCGGGGGCCTGCTCGCCGCGTGGACCGCACACCGGTCCACGCTGCCCGACGGCGTCCCCGGCGCCCGTCCGAAGCTCCGGCCGCTGGGCGTGGTGACCCTGGCCGGCGTGCTCGACCTCGTGGCTGCCGACGAGGCCCGGCTGGGGAGGGATCTCGCGGAGCCGGACGCCGAACCGCCGGCCGGTGCGCCGGCGCCGTCGCCGTTCGAGCCGGATCCGTGGCCCGGTCTCGCGTCGACGGCGCACGATGGGATGGTGGCGCTTCTGCTGGGCGGCCGAGCCGCCGACCACCCCGAGCGGTACGCGGTGACGTCCCCGGTACTGCTGAAGAACGGTGGCGTGCCGATGCTCGTGATCCACGGCACCGCCGACGAGGTGATCCCGTTCGGGTACGGGCGGACGTACGCGGAGGCGGCGGCCGCTGCCGGCGTGGAGGTCACCTTCACGGCATCGCCCGGCGCGGGCCACTTCGACGTCGTGGAACCGGACGGACACGCATGGGGCGTCGCACGGGCGTGGCTGGAGCAGCGGTCGGCGGCGGGCGGGGAGCACACGTCGTGAACGAGTGAGGGATGGGAGTGATCGTGTCCGGACGATTCGCGGGGAAGGTCATCCTGATCACCGGGGCCACCTCCGGTGTGGGCCGTGCGACCGCGGAGCGGATCGCCGGTGAGGGCGCGAGGGTCCTCCTGGCGGCCCGCGGCCGGGAGGCCGGCGACGCGCTGGAGGCCGGGATCCGTGCCACTGGTGGCGAGGCCGCTTTCGTGTCCGCCGACGTGACCGTCGAGGCGGAGGCGGCGGAACTGGTCCGGCAGGCGCTGAGCCGGTACGGCCGGCTCGACGGCGCGTTCAACAACGTGGGTGCCCCCACCGCCGTCCGCCCGGTCACCGAGATCGACGGTGACGCCTGGCGCGCGGACCGGGAGTTGAACCTCAGCAGCGTCTTCTACGGCCTGAGGCACCAGATTCCCGCACTCCGGGCGAGCGGTGGCGGCGCGATCTTGAACAGCGCCTCCACCTGCGGCGTCGCCGCCTACCCGAACATGGCCTCCTACAACGCCGCCAAGCACGGCGTGATCGGGCTCACCCAGTCGGCGGCGCTGGACACGGCCGCGGCCGGTATCAGGGTCAATGCCCTGATCATCGGCGGCGTCGACACCCCCCTGTCACGCGGACTGGCGCAGGCCGCGCCGGGCGTGCCGGAGGAGTCCTGGCGAGCGGCCGAGGAGATGCATCCGCTGGGGCGGATGGGCCGGCCGGAGGAGGTCGCGGCGTTCGCGGCGTTCCTGCTGAGCGATGAGATCCAGTTCATCACCGGGGCCGCGCTCGCGATCGACGGCGGGATGACCGCCCGCTTGTAGCTGGACTCCGTGGGGGCTCCATGAACGTGTCCGCGGCAGGCGGAACAGCGCCGGGACGGCCCTCAGGACGGTGTCCCCACCCGCCAGGGCCCAGGCGTCGGCTCCACGTCGGAGGCGTGACCCACCACCGAAGGAGCAGCCCATGCCCGGCTTCTCCCCGTAGGAGAAGCGCGCACTCGGCAGGAGAACCGCGCACTCGCCGACGCGCCCCTGGAGGACGAGCGGGCGGCAGCCGTCGCCGTCGACAGGCTGGTGGCCGAGGCGGTCGCCGTCTCGCCGGACGGCATCGTCACCGCGCCGATCCCCGTGCCGAACGGGAGCTTCTCCTTCGGCCGGGGCCAACTCCGGCTCTCGGACGCGGCTCCCCGACGCCGATCCCGGGATCAGGGCAGGTTGACGGGTGACACCTCGGACGGGGCGAGGACGTCCGCGTGTTCGCCGGTGACGAGGTAGACGACGCGGTTGGCCACGGCGACGGCGTGATCGGCGAAGCGTTCGTAGTAGCGGCCGGCGAGCGTGACGTCGACCGCGGTCTCCACGCCGTGCTTCCAGCGTTCGTCCAGCAGGTGCTGGAACAGCGCGCGGTGAAGGGTGTCGATCCGGTCGTCGTCCTGTTCCATGGTCAGGGCCGTGTCGACGTCCCGGGTCACCAGGACCTCGGCGGCCTTGGCCATGAGGTGCTGTGCCAGCCGGCCCATTTCCAGGATGGTGCCGCGCAGATCGTCCGGGACGGCCCGTTCGGGGGCGCGGCGCTGGGCGAGTTTGGCCACGTGCTTGGCCAGGTCGCCGGAGCGTTCCAGGTCCGCGCTCATGCGCAGCGAGGTCACGACGATCCGCAGGTCGGTCGCGACGGGCTGCTGCCGGGCAAGCAGGGCGATGGCCCGGTCCTCCAGCGCGTGCTGCAGGGCGTTGACCTCTTCGTCGCTCGCGATGACGAGCTCGGCGAGGGCCAAGTCGCCCTCCAGCAGCGCCGTGGTGGCCCGCTCCATGGCGGAACCGACCAGCTCGGCCATCTCGACCAGGCTCGTGCTGATGGATTCGAGTTCCTCATGATATGCGTCGCGCATTGTGTCCCCTCCGGTACCGATGACCTGCCAAGCCCCCGTCAGCGGTCAGCCTTCCACAAGATGACGGAAAGCGCCCTGACGGCGTGAGGGGCGACGGCGACGGCGGCGGCGCCGCGCGGCGCGCCACGCGTCACTGAAAAATGCCGGTGGACCGGTGTCGATCGCGGCATGTCCCGTTCGACGTCATGGTGTGCGGCGCTCCGCCGCACGACGACGCGACAGGATCTGGTGAGTGCGGACGTGGACCAGCTGCTGAGAGTGATGAACTTCAACGTCTCGACCGACGGAATCGGTGCCGGTGAGGACCAGAGTCTGGAGAGGCCGTTCGGTTGCGACGGCGCCGAGCGGCTGTTCGGCTGGGCCGGTGCGACGGCGAGCTGGCCGAATCGCACGGATCCCGGAGGAAGCCGGGGTCTGGACGACTACTTCACGCGGGATTTCGCACGCAACATCGGTGCCGAGATCATGGGCCGCAACAAGTTCGGGGCGCAGCGCGGGCCCTGGCACGACCACGAGTGGCGCGGCTGGTGGGGACAGGAGCCGCCGTTCCGCACGCCGGTGTTCGTCATGACCCATCACCCGCGTCCTTCGTTCACGCTGGCCGACACCACGTTCCACTTCGTCGAGGGGGATCCGGCGGCGGTCCTGAAACGGGCGCGTGAAGCGGCGCAGGGCAAGGACGTCCGGCTCGGCGGCGGGGTCACCACGGTCCGCCAGTTCCTCGACGCCGACCTGGTCGACTCCCTGCACGTGGCGGTCGCGCCGGTGAGGCTGGGGTCCGGGCTGCGGCTGTGGAAGTCTCCTGAGGAGCTGCTGGACCGCTTCCACCTGGAGGTCGTGCCCAGTCCGAGCGGTGTGACGCATCACCTGTTCTGGCGGAGGTGACGCCGAGGGCCGCGCGGGCCGGGCCCCGGCCGCGAGGGGTACGCCCCCGCCGTCAGCGGCCCGGGCGGGGCGGACGCGGTCACGCCCCGGGCCGGGTCGCCGGGTCAGTATCCGATGGCCTGTCGCAGGAGGAGTACCGTGCCGCGACCCGGGCGGGGATCCGCGTTGAGGACGAGCAGGCGGTTGATGGCGCTGGGCATCCCGTACACGGCCTGGGCGCGGGCGTTTTCCAGTGGGAGGGCGTGCTCCTCGACGCGGCGCAGTGCCGTGCCCAGGTCCGGCACCACCTTCTGCGCGCCGACGATCCAGACCGCGTGGGCGGCGCCGCCCGCGTTGGCGGGGAGCTGGCTGCCGCTGCCGGAGGCAAGGACGAGGGAGCCGGTCTCGGTGACCGCGGCGACGCTGTTCACGACGAATTCGGGGGTGGCGAGCAGCTTTCGGATCTCGTCCGCGTGGGTGGCGCGGTCCAGGGTCAGGACGTGTGGCCTGATGGCGTCGTAGCGGCCGCCGGCGTTGATGTCCTCGTCGATGCCGGACAGCCGGAGGGTCTCGCTGGCTCCGGTGAGCACGCCTGCGCCTTCGGGGAGCAGGGCTTCGACGCGGGCGCGCGCGGCAGCGGCATCGTCGAGGATCTCGGTGGCGAATCCGTTGGCGCGCAGCGCGGCGGCTGCCCGCTCCAGCCGTCCGGCCGGTGCGGGGTCGGCGAAGGACACGGCCGGAGTCGGACGGGTTCCGGACCCCTGTGGCGATCGGGGTGCCGTGCCCGCCAGCGGGGAGGTGTCGAGGTACCTGACCTCGTAGATCCGCTCGGCGAACCTCCAGCCCTCCGCGGTGCGCCGGTAGCGGTCGTGGTAGACGGCGTAGTTCAGGCCCTGGCGTCCGTCCAGGGTGCGCGCGAGTTCCTGGACGTAGGCACGGCCGGTCGCCGTGTCCCCGTCGAGCAGGATCGTGCCGGGGTGCGTGGTCTGGACGAAGAAGTCCCACTGGCTCTGCAGCCGCTCGCCCCCGGCACGGATCTCGTCGCGGCCGAGCAGTTCGACGGGGATGTCGGGCATGCGCAGGGCACCGTCAGGGGTGAACAGTGCGGCCAGGCGGGGCCGGTCGCGCATCATGGCCGCGTCGGTGAACTCGCCGCGCAGCGCCTCGATCTCGACGCGGTCCGCGATGGCCCGGAAGTCGTTCATCGGCGTCCTCTTTCCGTCGTGTCGTCGTCCTGACCGGTACGACAACGCAGCCCCGCGGAGTGTGAGGTGGCGCGCCGGCCTCACATTCCGGTGCGCTGCGGTGTCGTACCGGGTAGGGGCACAGAAGCGAGTGAGGGAGACGGCCGGACCATGACCACCACAGCCGGGCCCGGCGGCCAGCAGAGGGATCCGGGCCTCAGCGCGATCATGAGCGAGCGGCGCCGGCTGATCAACCTCGCCTATCGGCTGCTGGGGTCCCTCGCCGACGCCGAGGACGTCGTGCAGGAGACCTACGCCCGCTGGTACGCCATGTCCGCTCCCGAGCGGCGGTCCATCGAGTCGCCGGGCGCCTGGCTGGTGACGGTCGCCGGCCGCATCTGCCTGAACCTGCTCGGCTCGGCGCGGGCCAGGCGGGAGACCTACGTGGGCGACTGGCTGCCCGAACCGCTGCCCGAGCCCACGGAATGGATCGCTGGACGCTCCGGCGCGGGCGGGACCGACCCGGCTGATCGGGTCACTCTCGACGAGTCGGTGACGATGGCCTTCCTGGTGGTCCTCGACACGATGACCCCGGCCGAGCGCGTGGCGTTCGTCCTGCACGACGTGTTCCGCTACCCCTTCCGCGAGGTCGCCGGGATCGTCGGCCGCACACCGGCGGCGTGCCGCCAACTGGCCTCGTCCGCCCGCCGCCGGATCCGCACCGCGCGGACCCCGGCGGTTCCGAGTGCCGGGCAGGCCCGGATCGTCAGGCGCTTCAGGACCGCGTGGGAGGCCAAGGACATCGACGCCCTGATCGGCCTGCTCGACCCCGACGCCACCGCGACCGCCGACGGCGGCGGGCTGGCCGTCACCCACGTGCGCCCGATCGTCGGCGGTGTCCGGATCGCACGTGCCTATGCCGAGATCGCCCGGGTGTCCGGTGACCGCACGACGTTCCTGGAGCGCACGGTCAACGGTGTGCCCGGCTTGGTGGCGCGGCAGGACGGCGCCATCGCTACGGTGTTCGCCTTCGACTTCGCGGGGGACCGGATCAGGCACATCTGGGCGGTGCGCAACCCCGAGAAGCTCGGTCCCTGGAGGGCCACCTGAGGGGCGATCCGCACCCCGGGGGGCGGGCCTCCCGGCCCCGGCACCGACGGCACCGCGGTGACCTGCGAGGATCGGATTCTCCGCGGTGGGGATGCCGGGCGGAGACCTGGGTTCCGGCGCCGGCGGAAGGTCGTCCCGCCGACCGTGAAAGGAAGCGGGCGGTCCCGGACAGGTGAGGGTGTGGAATTGAGGCTGGTGCACGAGCGGTCCCGGGTCCGGGAGGCTCGATTCGAGGCGTTGCTGGGTGTGGTGGCGGAGCCGCTGCACCGCTATCTACGGCGGCGGGCGGACGCCTCCGCGATCGACGACGTGCTCGCGGAGACCATGCTTGTGCTGTGGCGCCGGCTGGAGGACGTGCCGGGGATCGACGCGGAGGGTTCGGTCGACCCCGACGAGGCGCTGCCGTGGTGCTACGGCGTCACGAGGGGCTGTCTGGCCAACGCGCACCGGGCGGAGCGGCGTCGGCTCCGGCTGGTGGAACGGCTGACTCGGACAGCCGAGCCGTCGCGCGAGGTGGCGGCGGACCACCTGGAACTGCATCGAGCGCTGGAGCTGCTGGGAGCGCTGGACCGCGAGGTCGTCCGGCTGTGGGCCTGGGAGGGACTGACGCCGAGCGCGATCGCGCAGGTGACCGGGCTGACCGCCAACGCGGCGAGCATCCGGCTGCACCGGGCCAAAAAGAAGATCGCCGCTCGGCTCGAGCGAAAGAATCCCCGGCAGGCCGGACACAGGACGGATGAAGAAGGGAGCCGATGGTGAACGACGACGAACTGCTGGCCCGGATGAGGGCCATCGACCCGGCACGGACATCCGAGGCTCCTTCCCCCGATCCCCAGCTTCTCCTGGAGGCCACCGTGACCGCCGACACCCGCGTTTCCCCGACCGAGCAGAGTGCCGGGGGTGAATCCCGCCGGCGCTTCCTGCCCATCGCGGTGGGCGCGGCCCTGCTCGTGGTGGTGGCCGGCCTGACCTGGGGTGTGACCTCGCGGGACACTCCGCCGTCGCCGTCGGCCGCGGCGACCCCGGCCGCCCCTGCGCTGACTCTGACCGTTCCGGACGCGCCCGCCGCGAAGTGCGCCCCGGTCACCGTCGACCTCCTGCGCGGCGTGCAGACCGCGTTCGAAGGCACGGCGACCGCCGTCAAGGGCGACCGGGTCGAACTCGGGGTGGACCGCTGGTACCGGGGCAGCGGCCCCACCACCGTCCGGCTCACCAGCGACGCGAAGCTGGCCCAGCTCCTGAGCGGAGCGGAGTTCGCCGTCGGCCGTCACTACCTGGTCGCCGCGAACGACGGCCGTGTCACCCT
Source organism: Streptomyces sp. MI02-7b (assembly GCF_033793585.1). Lineage (NCBI taxonomy): Bacteria > Bacillati > Actinomycetota > Actinomycetes > Kitasatosporales > Streptomycetaceae > Streptomyces > Streptomyces sp. MI02-7b. Next base: position 51,016 of record NZ_JARAWX010000032.1, read on the forward strand.
GTGCGGCTCCACCGCGGAAGCCACCCCGCAATTGCGGGCCCTCTACGAGCAGGCGTACACCGGCTGAGATCCGACCGCTGAGATCCGACCGCAGGGATCAGCGCCCGTTCTCCCGGGGGCTGGGCACGCGGGTGCCGTCGCACCCCGGGGAACGGGGTGCGACGGCGCCATGGTGCGTCGGCGTGCGGGCAGTGGCGACCGGTCAGAAGTCCAGGTGCCAGTCGTCCAGATAGCCCGGCACCGCGGCGTTGCCCGGGAACGACGGGGTGTTGTCCTGGATCCGCAGCTTCCATGTGCCGTTGGCCGCCACCGACGAGGCGTCGACGGTGTAGGTGGCGTGCAGTTCGCTTCCGGTGTCCCAGGCGAAGTCCTTCACCAGGAACGCGGTGCCGTCCGGCGCCACCAGCCAGATGATCTGTCCGCCGATCCACCCCTTGTACACGTCGACACTGACCTTGAGCGCGGCGGAGGCGTTGCCCTGCCGGCCCGTGACGGTGATCGGCGACTCCGTGGTCGCCCACGCGCCGATGTCGTACCGGTCGGGGTTGACGAAGTGATCGCCGCCCGAGGCCAGGACGGTCCAGGTCCACGGCACCGGCAGGGTCTCCGCCGCCGAGGTGCGGATCGTGACCACCGTCGCGAAGGTGCCGGCGGCCCTCGGGGTGCCCGTGATCAGGCCCGTCGTACGGTTGATGGACAGGCCGGTGGGCAGGTTCGCCGCCGAGTACGTCAAGGCGCCAGGACGACTGCTCGCCGCCACGATCTGCCGGCTGACCGGGATGCCCACCGCCGAGTCGCGGGTGGACGGCGGCACCACGGCGATGTGGTTGACGAAGCGCGGACCGACGTTCACCGCGGCCCACGCGTTGCCCACCGCCTCGTACGCGTCACTGGACTTGCCGAAGAGGTCCGCGGCGGCCTGAAGGGTGGCCACCCGCGCCGCGGCGTAGTCCGTGGTGCTGGTCATGTAGCGGGTCAGGGCCCGGTACCAGACGTTGGTGGCGTTGTGCAGCCCGAGGCCGGCGACCGGCTTGCCGTCGTAGGTGGGACTGTCGTAGGAGACACCGTTGATCGTCTTCTTCCCGCTGCCCTCGGACAGCAGGTAGAAGAAGTGGTTGCCGACGCCCGAACTGTGGTGGACGTCAAGGTTCTTGGTCTGCGGCGTCCAGTAGTCCTCTGACGTGCCCTTGACCGGGTCGGCGTCCTTGGAGGGCTGGTCCATGTAGCGCAGCGGCTTGCCGGTGCCGCGCACGTCGGCGAGCTCGCCCAGGGTGTAGTCGGGTGTGTCCGACGGGTTGTTGGCGTAGAACTCCACGGCCGTGGCCATGATGTCGCTGGTGGCCTCGTTGAGACCGCCCGATTCGCCCTCGTAGATCAGGCCGGCCGTCTCGGAGGTCACGCCGTGGGTCATCTCGTGCGCGGCGATGTCGAGTTCGGTCAGCGGGTGCGCGTTCTCCAGGCCGTCGCCGTACGTCATGCAGAAGCAGCCGTCGTCCCAGAAGGCGTTGGCGTAGTTGCTGCCGTAGTGGACGCGCGAGTACGACCCGGCACCGTTGTCGGCGATGCCGTTGCGGCCGTACATGTCGTGGTAGAAGTCCCAGGTCTTGCGCTGGCCGTAGGCGGCGTCGACGGCGGCCGTCTGGCGGTCGGCGGTGGTGCCGTCGCCCCACTGGTCGTCGGCGTCCGTGACGAGAGTGCCGTTGCCGCCGACGCCCGTCAGGTCGTAGGTGCTGTGGCCGCCGCGCTGCGGGTCGGTCAGCTCGTAGTGGTCGCCGTTGCGGACGGTGCCGATCTGCACGCGGCCGCTGTACTGGCTCTGCCCGGTACCGGCGTTGATCTGCTCCGCGTGCTGCAGTTCCTCGCCGGTCGCGGCGTCGGTGAGCACCTGGACGCTGCTGGGGGTTCCGTCGTCCTGGACTCCGGTGACGACCGACTGCCAGGCGAGCCGGGGCTTGCCCTCGCCACCGGCCCAGACCACCAGTCGGGGTGCGGCGGTGGCCTTCGCCTTGTCGTTCCGCTCCTCCTTGACGGAGGCCAGCGCCGACTTCCGCGCCGTGGCGGCCGGCACGGAGGCGACCGTCGTGGGGAGCGATATCCGTCCGGTCGGCTCCGTGGTGGTCCGCGTGGCACCTTGCTGGTGCACCACCAGGTCACCGCCGATGACGGGGAGTCCGTGGTACGTGCGCTCGTAGCGGGTGTGCACGGTGCCGTCGGCGTCCTTGACGACGTCCTTCGGCACCAGCTTCTCGCCGCCGTCGAGCCGCAGCGCGTGTGCGGTGTCGGCGCTGGTCCGGGCGGCGTCGTCCAGGAGTTCGGCGCGCTGCGCGGTGGAGAGCCGGAGGGACGCGGCGCCGGCCCGGGCCGCCGCGGATATCCGGGGCGGCGCGGGCTGGTGCGCGGCGTCGAGTGCGGCCCGGGGCGCGGCGACGGCGCCGGCTGCCGGGAGGACGGTGACGAGGGCGGCGGCCAGGGCGACCGTCGCGGCGACGGCGGCCGTGCGGCGCCGAGTCGGTGAAGTCCGTGGCGAAGTGGCGCCCGTGACAGGGGGGTTGTGCGTCACTGGTGCAGCTCCTTGAGCCCGGGCCGGGAGGGGCCCGGGGGGAAGGGGGACGGGAGGCGACGGTGCCTCCGTGGCGAAGTCGCACGGTGCGAATGCGCGTACGACCAGGGGATCGTTTCAACCACCCGATCCACCGTCCACAGTTCGGAGATCATTGTCCGAAAAGCGGTGAGCGGTTCACGGCTCGGCCATCCGTTCCCAGGTCGTGCCACTTGGGGCTTCATCCGGGTGTAACAGGGCGCGGTTCCGGCCGCGATGGCGAGTTTCGGCCAACCGCGGTCGTGGTTTCGGTGTCGGTATCCCGACAGCTGTCGTGGATGCGACAGCGGTTGTGCGGAGGCATCGCTCGTGGCGTCGGCGCCGTGCCGCCGCCGTGCGAGAGCCGGCGAACGGCTCTCGCTCGAAATTCCGGGAGGCTCTGCGGAGTCGCGGTCACCGCGCTGTTCCGTATGTGTCAAATCTTCGAAATTCGACGGAACGGGGAAATGCGGGAATTGGCCATGGAGGGCTCCGGTGGCGTGGTGCGGAACCCGGCCCGGGGACGTTCTGTGAGGTCAAGTGCCGTTGTGGCGTGACTTGTCCGATTGTTGAGCGCTGCATGTTACGACCATGGAAGCTATTTGTTCAAGGGCTTTACATTTCCTCTTCAGGGATGGTCGGATGCGATCCATGGTCGACCTTGGAGACAAAGTGCGAGTTCCCATTGTCCGAAGATCTGCGGCATCGGTTGCCGCGGTTCTCGCCGTCACCCTGGCCACCCCCGGGGTGGCCCACGGTGTCGCACCGGTACTGCCGGCCGCCGCGTCCTCGGCCGGGACGGACGGCGCGCAGCGTCCGCCGGTCACGGTGACGCTGATCACCGGAGACAAGGTGACGGTGGCTCAGGGGTCGGACGGGCGTACCCCCACGCTCGACGTCAAGCGTGCGCCGGGCGCGACAGGGTCGGTGCGCGTCGTCGGCGAGGGCGGCGACACGTTCGTGTACCCCGACGAGGCCATGCCCTACGTCGCGACCGGGCGGCTGGACAAGCAGCTCTTCAACGTCACCCGGCTGGTGTCCCAGGGCTACGACGACGCCCACGCCAGTGCGCTGCCCTTGATCATCACCCACCCCGACGTCGCGTCCGCTCGCACGAGCGCCGCCACCGGCGACACACTGCTGCCGGGGGCGAAGACCACCCTGGCCCTTCCCTCCGTCCACGGAACGGCCGTTCGCGCCCAGCGGTCGAAGGCCGCCGCGTTCTGGTCGGCGCTCACCGGCACCGGCTCCGGCGGGCCGGACGAGAACGTCCAGCGGTCGACCGCGCGGACCGGTGAGGCCACGGACGACGCGCACGCGCCGTCCTTCGCCGCCGGTGTGTCCACGGTGTGGCTGGACGGAAAGGCGGAGGCGGACCTGGCCGACAGCACGGCACAGGTCGGTGCTCCCGCCGCCTGGGCCGCCGGCGGCACGGGCGCCGGGGTACGGGTCGCGGTGCTGGACTCGGGCGTGGACTCCACCCACCCGGACCTGGCGGGCCGCGTTGTGGCGTCCCGCAGTTTCGTCCCGGGCGACGACGTGCTCGACCGGAACGGCCACGGCACCCACACCGCCTCCACCGTCGCCGGAACCGGCGCCGCCTCCGACGGCAAGGAGCGCGGTGTCGCTCCTGGCGCGGACCTGATCGTGGGCAAGGTCCTCGGCGACAACGGCTCGGGTGCGATATCCGGGATCATCGCCGGCATGGAGTGGGCGGCGCGGACCGAGCACGCCAAGGTGATCAACATGAGCCTGGGCACCGCGGCATGGCACACCCAGGACGACCCGCTGAGCCAGGCGGTCAACCAGCTGAGCGCCGAGACGGGCGCGCTGTTCGTCATCGCCGCGGGCAACAGCGGCAACAGCCCCTACAGCGTGAGCGCGCCGGGCACCGCCGACGCCGCGCTCACCGTGGGCGCGGTGGACTCCTCCGACCACCTCGCCGACTTCTCCAGCGCCGGACCCCGCCTGAGCGACGACGCCCTCAAGCCCGACCTTACGGCCCCCGGCGTGGACGTGCTCGCGGCGCGTTCCCAGTACATGAACGACGGCGGTGAGGGCTACTACCGTTCCGACAGCGGCACTTCCATGGCGGCGCCCCACGTCGCCGGCGCGGCGGTCCTGCTGGCCCAGAAGCACCCGGCGTGGACCGGGCAGCAGATCAAGGACGCGCTCATGGGCACCAGCGTCCTGACGCCCGACTACACCCCCTACCAGGCAGGCACCGGCCGCCTGGACGTGGCCGCCGCCTACCTGAAGGACCAGATCGTCGCGACCGGATCCGTGGACGCCGGGCTCGTCCCCTGGTCGCCCGGCAAGCAGCGGAAGCCGGTCACACGGCAGATCACCTACACCAACACCACCGACCGGTCCATCACGTTGCAGCTCTCGACCCCTCGCGGCGCCTCGCCCGCGGGTGTGTTCACCCTCGCCGCCGACCACGTCACGGTCCCGGCCCGCGGATCCTCGACGGTCGGCCTCGTGGCGGACCCGAAGGGACTGGCGGCCGGCCAGTACGCCGCCCAGGTCACCGCCCGTTCGTCGGCCGGTGCGGTGCACACGGCCGTGGGCCTGTCCGTCGAGTCCGAGAAGTACGCACTGACCGTCCACCTCAAGGACCGGGCGGGCAAGCCCGTCAGCGGAGAGGTCGAGATCACCGGCGCCGACGGGAAGACCACCGTCCTGTGGGTCCCGGACGGTACGCTCACCAGCCGCTGGGCCCCCGGCTCCTACACCGTCGTCTCCACCCTGGACGTGGAGGGCCGCCACGGCCCGCACTCCCTGGGATACGCGGTGCTGACCGTTCCCGAGCTCGACCTGACGGCCGACCGGACCGTGGAGCTCAACGCCTCGGGCATACGCCAGGTCAAGGTGGCCACGCCCAAGCCCACGTCCGTCACCACCAGCAGGATCGACCTGTTCCGTTCCTTCACCTCGAGCAAGCCCACGCCCGCGGACTGGCAGGCGCTGCACGAGATCCTCATTCCCTCGCCCGCCTACGACAGCCTGTGGGCCCTGCCGACCAAGGGCAAGGTGAAGAAGGGCAGCTTCGTCTTCACCACCCGCATCCGCGCCAAGCAGACTCCGCTGAAGATCACCTACGGCGGGCGCAGCCTCGACGACACCCTGCTGGTGCAACCCGGATCCCGCCCGTTCAAGGACGGCACCGCGCACGTCGACGCCGTGTTCGCCGGCGACGGAACGGCCGCCGACTACGCCGGAGTGTCCGCGCGCGGCAAGGCCGTCGTCGTCCGCAGCAGCGCGGCGGCGGCCCCCACCGACCAGGCAGCCGCGGCGCGGACCGCCGGGGCCGCGATGCTTCTGGTCGTCAACGACACCGACGGCCGCAAGATCGACTGGTACGGCGACCCGGACGGCATGACGACCGGTCCGCTCCCGGTCGCCACGCTCACCACGGACGAGGGCGAAGCCCTCATCAAGAAGATCAGGTCCGCGGGGAAGGGCGGAGCGAGACTGACCGTCGAGGCCCATCCTTCGCCGAAGTACCTGTACGACCTGGCCGACTACCACCAGGGAGGCATCCCGCAGGACCCCTCGGCGGCAACGGATCCCGGCAGCCTCGCGCGCATCGAGAACGACTTCGCCCCGCCCGCCGGCAAGCAGGTCACCGAGAGCCGGGAGGACAGCCCCTCGTACGAGTACTGGCCGGCCGCCTACCCCTACGCGGTGTACGGGTCGGTGCGGGTCCCTGCCTTCCCCAGGGAACCGGTCGCCGCCGGGCACCGTACCGACTGGGTCTCCGCCAAGAACGGCGTCAAGTGGCAGCAGTACGCGACCACCGACGACTGGTCGACCTTCAGCGACATCGTGGGCTACAAGCCGGGCAGCGTGCACAGCGAACGCTGGTTCGGCCCCATCACCCGGCCGCGCATCCTCGGCTTCGAGGTCCCGCACCGTGTCGGCAACGGCATGGGAGGAACGATCGCGGGATTCGGTGACGGTGGGTCCGCCCACAGCGGCCTGACCTCATCCCTGTGGTCGCGGAGCTTCGCGCTCTACCAGGGGGACCGGCTGCTGGCGCAGAACGGGCCGCGGCCCGATCTCGGAGTGGGCGACCTGGCACCGGAGAGCCTCCCGTACCGGCTCGTGGTTGACACGAAGGGGAACACCGACTTCACGCCCTATTCCAGCGCCACGCACACCGAGTGGACCTTCCTCTCCGGCAACGCCGAGGACCAGGCCATCCCCTTGGCCCAACTCGACTACGGAACGGAACTGGACGCCGCGGGACGGGCGAAGCGCACGTCTGCCTTCTCCGTCACTCCCACTGTCGCCGGCAGTGACGCGGCCAAGGACGCGGTCTCCTCGGTCAAGGTGGACGTGTCCTACGACGACGGGAAGTCCTGGCGGTCGCAGGAGCTGAAGGAGAGCAAGGGCAGCTGGCGGACGGTGCTCCACGCGCCGGCCCGCGCGGATTACGTGTCCGTCCGCGTCACCGCCAAGCAGCGCAACGGCGGCGGTATCACCCAGACCGTCACGCGGGCCTTCGGTCTGAAGTAGCCCGTGCCGGCGGCCGGTGCCCCGCCCCTGCCGGGGTGGGGCACCGGCCGCTCAGAGGCCTCGCGGTCAGCGCCGGACGGCGGCGAGCGCGGCTGCCGCGGCAGCCGCGAGCGTCCCGTCCCCGCCTGCCCGCGCGGCCCAGGCGACATGGCCGTCCGGACGGATCAGCGCCGCGCGGAGCCGGTCCCACTCCGTCCGGGCCGCGCCCGGGTCGTCCGCGACCACGGTCAGCACGTGCGGCGGGGGCGCGTTCCCCGCGAGGGCGGACACGGCCTCCGCGTCCGCCTTCGAGGCCACCAGCAGCACGTACCGGTCGGGGGCGAGGACCGAGAAGAGTCCCCTGCCGTCGGAGAGCCGGATGTCCGGGGCCCGGTGGCCGACCAGAGGATGGGCGTCACCGCCCGGCGGATAGGCGACGGCGAGCCCGGACAGTTCCTTCGCCAGCAATGCGGAGAAGGCGGGCACGTCGGCCACGGCCCGGTTCAGCACCGAGCGCAGGGACAGCAGATCCGGCCGGAAGTCGGTCATGAGCGAGGTCTGGGCGCGGACGAGTTCCATCAGGGCGAGCCCGGCGCCGTGGCGTTCGTCGTGGTAGCTCTCCAGCAGCCCGTCGGGAGCCCAGCCCCGCAGGGTGGCCGCGAGCTTCCACCCCAGGTTCCAGGCGTCCTGCAGGCCGACGTTCAAGCCCAGGCCGCCGACCGGGAAGATGCGGTGGGCGGCGTCTCCGGCGAGAAGGACGCGTCCGCGCCGGTACCGCTCGGCGAGCCGGTTGGCGGATCCCGTCCTGGAGATCCAGAGGGGATCGCGGAGGCCGAAGTCCGAGCCGGCGATGGCCGCCAGCCGGGTGCGGAGCTCCTCCGCCCCGGCGTGTTCCGTCCAGTCCTCGTCCCCGTCCTCATCGGCGTTGACCCCGCCGACACGGTGGACGCCGTTGCCCATGGGCACGACGAGGGCCTGGCCCGCGGCGCTGTTGCGCTGGAAGTACGGGACCGCGGGCGGGTCGTCGAGGGTGACGTCGGCGATCCAGGTGTACGCGGTGGACTCCGTTCCCGGGAAGGCGATCCCGGCGGCCTTGCGGACCCCGCTCGCGGCGCCGTCGCACCCGGCCAGGTAGTCCGCCTCCAACGGATACGTCCCGGTCGCGCTCTCCACGCGGACCACCACGGAACCGGCATCCTGCGTCAGGCCGGCGAAGGAGTGCCCACGCCTGATGTCCACACCCAGGTCCAGGGCGTACCGCTCCAGCAGTTCCTCCACCCGCGGCTGCCCCAGGACGAGGATGTGGGGGAAGGGGGTGTCCAGCGCGCTGAAGTCGACGCGCTGGTCGAGCAGCCCGAAATGCGAGTTCGGGATCTTCCTGCCCTCGTCGAGGAAGAGGTGGGCGATTCCGCGCGACGCCCAGATCTCCATCGTCCGCGGATGGATCGTGAACCCCTTCGAATGGGGAAAGCGCTCCTCGCGCCGCTCGACGACCGTCACGTCGACGCCCGCCAGACGCAGTTCCGCCGCCAGCCACAGGCCCGTCGGCCCGGCACCGACGACAACGGCCTCTCTCATGCGTTCCTCCGCCGATGAGTGGATCCACGGGCGCGGTCGGTCGATCCGCGCCCCCGCAGTGGCCTGTCGGCGGGGACAGTAACAGAGAACCGCGGCCAGGCCGACCGTCCGGTCCCGGTCAACACGACTGCCGCGCAGGGGAGTTGGTCGCCCCGAGCCGCGTCGGCGGCCGGGCCGGCGCTGCGCACCCTGTCAGGTGCGGCCGGGACAGGAGCGGAGGATGCGGTGGCCGGTCCGCAGCCGTTGGCCTGCAGGCGCGGCCGGGGGGCGGCCCCGCTCGTCGCCGCGCGGTACTACCGCGCGGCGGCAGAGCGCGAACGCATCGTCGCCGGACCGCGCGCGGCCTTGCGGGGCTCAGCGCGGCTCAGGGCGGTCCGGCTCCGGCCACAGGCTCGTGATGACCTTGCCCTGCGTGTAGAAGTGCACGGCCTCGCTGCCGTACATGCGGTGGTCACCGAAGGCCGAGTCCTTCCAGCCGCCGAAGGAGTGGTAGCCCACGGGCACCGGCATCGGCACGTTCACGCCCACCATGCCGGCCTCGACCTCCCGTTGGAACCGGCGCGCCGCGCCGCCGTCGCGGGTGAAGATCGAGGCGGCGTTGCCGAAGCGGGAGCCGTTGACGATGCCGATGGCCTCGTCGTACGTCTCGGCGCGCACCACGCACAGGACGGGACCGAAGATCTCGTCGCGGTAGGCGTCGGAGTCCGTACTGACCTTGTCGAGCAGCGAGATGCCCATCCAGTACCCGTTCTCCAGGCCCTCGACGGTGAAGCCCCTGCCGTCGAGCACCACGTCCGCTCCCTGGGCGGCCGCGCCCGCGACGTATTCGGCGACCTCGTCGCGGTGTGCCCTGGTGACGAGCGGGCCCATCTCGGACTTCGGGTCGTTGCCCGGGCCGATGGTGAGCTTCGTGGCCCGCTCGACGATCCGGGGGACCAGCGCGTCGCCCGCCGAGCCGACCGCGACCACCACGGAGACGGCCATGCAGCGCTGGCCCGCGGAGCCGTAGGCGGCGGACACGGCCGCCTCGGCCGCCGCGTCGAGGTCCGCGTCGGGCAGCACCAGCATGTGGTTCTTCGCTCCGCCGAGGGCCTGGACGCGCTTGCCGCTCGCGGACGCCCTGCTGTAGACGTGGCGGGCGACCGGCGTGGAGCCCACGAACGACACCGCCGCCACGTCCGGGTGGTCGAGCAGCGCGTCCACCGCGACCTTGCCGCCGTGCAGGATGTTGAGCACGCCGTCGGGCACCCCGGCCTCGGCCGCGAGTTCCGCGAGGAGCAGGGACGCCGACGGTGCCTTCCCGCTCGGCTTGTGGACGAAGGTGTTCCCGCAGGCGATCGCCATGGGGAACATCCACATGCTGATCATGGCGGGGAAGTTGAACGGCGAGATGCCGACGACCACGCCGAGCGGCTGCCGGATCGACGCCACGTCGACGCGGCTCGACACCTCCGTGGACGTGTCGCCCTTGAGTGCCGTGCCGATCCCGCAGGCCAGTTCGACGATCTCCAGGCCCCGGGCCACCTCCGCCAGCGCGTCCGCGTGGACCTTGCCCTGTTCGGCGGTGATCAGTGCGGCGATGTCGTCGCGGCGCGCGTCCAGCAGGGCACGGTAACGGAAGAGGATCGCGATCCGCCGGGCGAGCGGGGTCGTACGCCACGTCGCATAGGCCTCCTTCGCCGCGGCGACCGCCGCGTCGGCCTCCTCCGCGCCGGCCATCGCCACCCGGGCGGTGACCTCGCCGGTCGCGGGGTCGGTGACGGCGCCCCAGGTGCCGGAGGCACCCGAAGCGTCGACGAAGGGCTTGCCACCGATCCAATGGGTGACGGTCTTCATCGGCAGAACTCCTCCAAGAATGACGGCGGCGGGCAGCGAGGGTCTGGTCGCCGCACCTCACACGCCTTGATCGCGGCCGGACGGGGCCGCGCCCTCAGCCGAGCAGGTGCCACCACGCCCTCGGGGCCGGCACCGCTGAGTTGGAATCTACTGCTCAGATCCCCGCGAAGAGGCGGACGGGAGGCCCGCGGCCCGATGTGCCTGCGACCGGTCCAGCAGTGTGGTGGCGCGGGTCACTGCCCTCCCTTGTGCCTCGCGGGCTGCGGTCGCCCCGCCCGGGGCGGTGCGTGAGGCCGGTCAGAGCCCGGCGGCAAGGATGTGGTCGATCCGCCTGTGCCGGCGCGGGATTCGCCGCCGCGCCGGCGGCGACCTTGGCTTCCGGGTCCGCCGGCAGTCGCCCCGGCACGTCCGGGCTGACGTTGGGGTGCCGGGCCACGCCCGCACGCAGGAACGAGTCCTCGTCGGCGGCGAGACGCCGCAGGGCCGGATGAAGTCCCGCGTGGGCGTCCCGGATGGCAGGGTCGGGGTGCTCGGCGATCCGGCGGCGCATCGAGGGGGGACACGGTGCCCGTGCAGGAGCACTGCCGCATCGCTGCGTCCGTCCTGGTCCGCCGGCCGCCCGAATCCCGACAGTTGCGGCTGCTCGCGATGGACCATGCGCCCATGCGACTGAATGCGCATGCGTGGTGTCGGGCCTGCCGCCCGCACGTGCCGGGCCCAGCATGCGGCGATGAGGGGTCCATGCCCGGCGGGCGTGCGTTAGTTTGCCCGCCATGATTGAACTCGGACCGGTCACCTGGCCACCTGCCCCGATCACGACCGAGCGGCTCGTGCTCCGCGAGTCCGAGGCCCGCGACCGCGCCGGGCTGATCGAGCTGTTCGCCTCATCAGAGGTGGGCACCCACATCGGTGGCCCTCGGCCGCGTGATGAGCTGGAGCGCTCGGTGTCTGAGGTGCCTGGGCAACGCCCCGGCTTTTTCGTGGTCGAGCTCGACGGAGCGTTGATCGGCATCGTCACGCTCGACCGGCGTGCCACCGAGCGGCCGGGTCACGTCCGCCCGGAAGGCGGCGAGGCCGAGCTCGGCTACATGTTCCTCCCTCAGGCGTGGGGACACGGCTACGCCACCGAGGCGTGCGCAGCGGCCCTCGACTGGTTCGCCGACACGCTTCCCGGTGAGCCGGTCGTGCTCACCTCCCAGACCGCCAACGTCCGCTCGACGCGGCTCGCGACGAAGCTGGGTTTCACCGAGGTGGCGCGGTTTGAGGACTACGGCGCCGAGCAGTGGTGTGGCGTCCTGTCCCCGGTCTCGCCGTCCGGTTGAGCTCGTGCTCATTGCCGCCGGACGGCGTCACCACCGAGCGGCGGGCCCGACACCACGCATTCACATTCAAGAGCGGGCTCGTGGCCGACGGGCACTCACCTCTCACGGTCCGTCCGGGCTTTCGGGGCGCGGGGCGATGTCCCGAAGGGCCTGGGCGACGGCGGGGTAGTCCTTCTTCAGGATGGCCCCGTGGTTGCTGGTGACCTTCGCGGCGATCTCGATGCGGGGGTTGCGGGCGGTCACGGCGTCGAGGCCGGCGCGGATGCGTTCCTGTTCGTCGCCGCGGCTTCCGAAGGACGTGCCGGAGGCGACGACGTAGCGGACGGGGACGGCGATGTCGTCCAGTACGGGGCCGAGTTCGCGTTCGCGGGAGAGCCTGCCGAGTTCGATGTTGCTGTCGGCCTGCTGCTCGGCGTTCATCCGCGGGGCCAGGCCGGTCGGGCGCAGCAGGGGCAGGAACCAGCTCATGCGCCGGAACAGCTTGCGGATGCGTCGCTCCATCGCGTCGTCGAGCCAGTCGTGGGGGAACGCGCCGTCGACCAGGACCGCGCCCAGAGCGCGCTGCGGGTTGCGGCGGGCCCAGTGCGCCGCGACGACGGCGCCGTAGGACCAGCCCACCACCAGCGCCCGGTCGACGTTCCGGGCGGCGAGGACCGCGTCGACGTCACGGACGGCGGCCTCGAAGGAGTAGTCCGCCGAACGCTTCGACTTCCTGCCGCGGGCCCGCTCGTCGTAGGTGATGTGCCGCCACTGCGGGCCGAGTTCGGCGATGACGCGGCGCCAGTACCCCTGGGTGGCGAACTGGCCGTTGAGGTACACCACGGGGATGCCGGGGCCGCCGGAGTCGGTGACGGCCAGGGCGGTGTCGTCGACGGGCACCATGCCGGTCCACTGCGGACTCGTCGAGGAGGAGCTGTTCTTCGTCATGTGTTTCCCTCTGCTCGTGTCGGGTGTCGTGTGCGTCGGGTCGTGGTGGGCTCGGCCGGGCGGTTGCCGGTGGGGGTCGGTCAGAGGCTGCGGGCGGTGATGTCGCCGCGGGCGGTGGTGGCGCGGATGTCGAGGCCGGCGGCGCCGTCGTTCTTGAGGGCGTTGCCGATGCGGCCGTGGCCGGTGCCGGCGTCGAGGACCGCGGAGACGCCGGCGGCGGCGGTGACCGTGATGTTGCCGGTCTCGGTGCGGAGCACGACCGTGCCCTGGACGGCCTCGGCGATGGTGATGTCGCCGCGTGCGGTGGTGATCTGCGCGGGGCCGTCGAGCCGGCCGATCTCGACGTCGCCGTCGACGGCGGTGAGGCGGACGCTCGCGGCCTCGTCGATCGTGATCTTGCGGTACGCACCGTCGAAGGCGATGTCGCCGAGGCGTCCGGCGCTGTGCAGTTCGGCGGCGGCGGTCGTGGCCCGGACGTGAGAGCCGGCGGGCAGGTGGACGGTGATCTCCAGGGATCCGCGGCGCCCGACGAGCCGGTTGTCGGGGGCCGGGGTGGTGACCCGCAGGACGCCGTCGGCGTAGGAGACGGCGGTCTGCTGGGCGGTCGCGGCGTCGCGGCTCTTGCCCGGGTCGGCGTGCAGGACCTCGACGGTGGTGTCGGTGCGGTCGGCGGCGACGAACCGGACGCGCCCGGCGGGGACGTCCAGGACGGCGGAGATCGGGGCGGCGGTGTCGAACGTGTGCATCGTGGTCTCCCGTGTCGTCTCAATGTTTCTGACATCGGAAACGCTACGTTGCTTTCCATATGTAGGCAACGCCCTTGTTGCATCAAATCAGTAATCATGCAGGCCAGTGCCATAAAACCATTGCAACGATGCTGAGGAGAACGCAACGGCTGCAGTTCCGATCATTGCAATGATCGAGAGGTGAACGCTATAGTGGCCGGACCGGGGACCGATCCGAGGAACAACCCAGGGAGATGACGATGCCGGGAGGCAGGCTCACTCAGTCCGAACGCCAGCAGATCGCGCTGGGGCTGGCCGACAGCCTGCCGTATGCGGAGATCGCCCGGCGTCTGGAGCGCCCGACCTCGACGGTCACGCGCGAGGTGATGCGCAACGGCGGCCCCACCGCCTACCGCGCCGACCTGGCCCACCGCGCCACCGAGCACCGCGCGCACCGGCGCAGGCCCGCTGCCACGCGGGGGGCGGAGTCGGTCCCGCAGCCGCACGGACGTGATGCCGCGGCGGTGGCCGAGTACGAAGAGACCTTCACGACCGTGCTGATGGCCTCGGGCCTGAGCAAGATGACGGCCCGGGTGCTGACCTGTCTGTTCACCACCGACGCGGGCAGTCTCTCCGCGTCCGAACTCGCCCAGCGCCTGCAGGTGAGCCCGGCGTCGATCTCCAAGGCGATCACGTTCCTGGAGAGTCAGAGCCTGGTCCGCCGAGAACGTGACGAACGCCGCCGCGACCGCTACGTCGTCGACAACGAGCTCTTCTACCAGGCCACGATCGCCAGCGCCCGGGCCAACGACCAACTCGTCGCCACGGCCCGCCAGGGAGTGGCGGTCCTCGGCCCGCAGACCCCGGCGGCCGCGCGCCTGGAGAACATCGCCCGCTTCCTCGACTTCATCAGCGAGAGCATCACCCGCGCCGCCGAGCAGGCCCGCGAGGTCCTCCACGCCAAGCCCGAGAGCACCGCGGACGACACCACCCGGACGCCCCCGGACCACGGATAGCCAGATGTCCGGAGGAACGGCCGAGTTGCCCGCGCCGGGGCCGGCGCCCCGGCCGCGACAGGGGCCGTCAGGCGGTCGCCGCCTCGGCGCGCGCGTAGAACGCGGCGAGTTCGTGCGGGTTCTTGGTGTAGACGTCGATCTTGTGTACCGCGCCGTTCTCGACCTGGTGGATCTCGACCATGGTCAGCGGGAACCGTTCACCGGTGGTGTGGGCCGTGAGTGTTCCCGTGAGCGTTCCGACCACGCCGGCCGGGCCCTGGAACACCTCGGCCGCGGTGATGGCCACGTCGGCGTAGCCCGTCATCGCGCCCAGAACCGACCGGACGAACGCCTCGCGGCCCTGGTGCACGCCGCCGTAGGGGAGTTGGTCCGGTTCGTCGACGATCACCTCGGGGGCGAGCAGCGCCAGCACACCGGGCACGTCGCCCTTGGCGAGGGCGTCGTACAGCGCTCGTACGACGTCCGCGGGGTTCTGCGGCGCTGTCTCGATCCGGTCGTTCATCGTGGGTGTCCCTTCAGTCGGGCCGAGGTCCCGAGGTCCGGTCGGACCCCGGTGGACCGGGGCAGTCACCATGCAACGCCAGGCGGCGCCGGCGGGGGAGTCCGCGCTGTGAGGGGTACCGGCAGGGACCCCCACCGGGGGCGCGGCCTGCCTACCCTGTCGTCATGGACAACCGGGGCGCAGTCAGCGCATTCCTCCGCTCCCGACGCGAGAAGATCACCCCCGAGCAGGCGGGTCTGCCGGTGTACGGGCAGCGGCGGGTGCCCGGACTGCGCCGGGGCGAGGTCGCGGCGCTCGCCGGGGTGAGCGTGGAGTACTACACGCGCCTGGAGCGCGGCAACCTCAAGGGTGTCTCCGACAGCGTGCTGGACGCTCTCGCCCAGGCCCTGCGGCTGGACGACACCGAGCGCATGTACCTGCATGACCTGGCCCGGGCCGCGGGGCCGGCGGCCCGGGCGCGGTCCCCGCGGCGGGAGGCCCGGCCGGCGGTGCGGGCGAGTGTGGCGCGGATCGTGGAGGGGATGCCAGGGATGCCCGCGTACGTGATGAACAACCGCCTCGACACGCTGGCCGCCAACCCGCTGGGCCGGGCCTTGTACTCGGAGATGTTCGCCGACCCGGCGTGCGAGGGGAACGTCGCCCGCTTCGCGTTCTTCCACGCCGCGGCACGGCGGTTCTACACCGACTGGGAGCGGATGGCCCGCTTCGCCGTGGGCGCGTTGCGCGTCGAGGCGGGGAAGCACCCCCACGACCGGGAGTTGTCGAACCTGATCGGTGAACTGTCCACCCGCAGCGACGCCTTCCGCGTGATGTGGGGGTCCCAGAGCGTCCACGTCTTCCGCGACAGCACCAAACGCCTGAACCACCCGCTCGTCGGCGATCTGGAACTCGACCAGGAGACCATGAGCCTGCCGGACGAGAGCGGCCTGAGCGTGGTCGTCTACAGCGCGCCTCCCGGGTCCGCCGCCGAGGACGGCCTGAAGCTGCTCGCGAGCTGGTCCACCACCGCCGGGCTGGAAGAGGACGCCGCGTCCGCCGGCACACCATCATCCCCGCGGCCCCCACAGCCCTGAGCGGCGCCACCGGGCGACGACGGACGGCCGGCCCCCCGAGGGGACCGGCCGTCCGTCGTACCGCGGTTCACGCCCGGGGCGCGCCGGCGGCCCCGTTCCCGGAGCCGCCGGCGCCCTTTCCGGCCGCGTTTCCGGAGCTACTTGCGCTTGAGGGTGAAGTTGCCGGTGACCGTCGCTCCCTTCTTCAGCTTCAGCGTGGCGACGGTCGGCTGGTAGCCGTCCTTGGCGACGATGACGGTCAGCGGGTTGTTACGGGTGTCGAGCCACAACCCGTAGGTGCCGTCTGAGCCGGTGGTGAGGGTGTAGGTCGAGGCCCAGCTGTCGATCTGCACGGTCGCCCCGGCCAGCGGCGCGGTGCCGCCGCCCGCCGTGTTGCCCAGGACGAGACCGGCGATCTTCCCCCAGGTCTTGGGCGGGTCGACGTGCAGGGTGACCGGGATGCGCGGCACGGAGTACGGCGTGTCGGTGCCCACGCTCAGACCGGCGGTCAGGTCACCGGGCTGGGTCACCGAGGCCGCCGAGGCGTCCAGGGAGACGGTGACGGTGGTGCTGGCACCGGGCTCCAGGGTGAGCTGCTGGACGCTCGTGCTCAGCCAGTCCACGTCACCCGATCCGGTCTGGTCGTAGCCGGGGAGCACCTCGACCTTGCCGACCGGCGTGCCGGGGGCGTTGCCGCCGCCGACCTTGTAGAAGCCGGGCGCGCCGCCGCCGCGGTAGGTGGCGAGGTTGGCGTTGGGGAGCTCGCCCCAGGTGCCGGAGGCCGGGTCGAAGGCCTGGCTGCGGTTGGTCAGGGCGTTGTTCCCGACACCGCCGACGAGGATCAGCCGGCTGTTGGCCGCGGCGTAGGAGGTACCCCACTGGGGGGCCGGTACGTCCGCGAGCTGGGACCAGCTGTCGGTGCCCGGGTCGTAGGCGTAGGTGTGGGTGACGTCGTTGTTGCTCGCGCCCAGACCGCCGGCGCAGTAGATCTGGCCGTCGATGGCGCCGCAGGCCTCCCACGAGATGGCCTCGGGGTAGGCGGCGATCTGGGACCAGCTGTTGGTGGCGGCGTCGTAGACACTCGCGTCGGTGGTGCCGCACGAGTCGGCGGCACATCCGCCGATCATGTACAGCTTGCCGTCCAGGACGGTGGTGCCGGAGCCCGCGTACGGCTTCGGCGCGGACGCGCCGGTGGTCCAGCTGTCCGACTGCGGGTCGTAGATCTCCAGCTTCCCGTCCGGGGCGCCCGTCGGGCCCCAGCCACCGGCGACGTAGAGCTTGCCGTCGATGAACCCGTGCGCGGGGTCCTCCCGGGTGTCGGAGGCGCTCGCCAGCTTCGTCCAGCTGCCGGCGACCGGGTCGAGGACGTACAGGTCCTTGACGTCGGTGGATCCGTTGTAGCCGAAGGCGGAGTAGACCTTGCCGTCGAGGGTGGCGACGGCGTTGTCCATCAGGGCGCCCGGCAGGTCCGGGGCGCTCTGCCAGGTGTCGTCCGCCGGGGCCGCCGCGGACGGCTTGGCCGCGCCGGACGCCGCGTGGGCCTTGCTGGACAGCGGGTTGAAGTCACCCTTGACGGTCTGCAGCGCGGCGCCCTTGGCCTGCTGGGTGAAGCCGCCGGACTGCTCGCCGAGCTTGACCGTGGCAGCTGCGCCACCGGTGTTCTTGACGGTCAGCTTCTGGGTCTTGGCACCGCCCCAGGCGACGGAGGCGGAGACGGAGGCCGGGGTGATGGTGACCTTGCCGGCCTTGAGCTTGAAGTTGGCCTGGACGGCGCTGTCGGCCCCGGTCTTCACCGACTTGGTCACCGAGGTGTACTTGGCCTTGGCCGCGGTGAAGGGGTGGCTGCCGAAGGCGGTCGAGACGAAGGAGTAGAAGCCGTCGGGCAGGTTCGGGTCGTCGGGAGTGGCCACCGTGGTGGTCGACTCGGCGGGCTTGTCCTGGCTGGTGACACCGGCTCCGACGATTCCCTCACCGGTGTTGGCGTCGGTCACGGTGCCCACGACCAGGCCGGCCGGGACGGCGGTGAGGTGCCGGTCGCCGACGAAAACGTTGTCGACGGCCCACCACCAGCCGAAGCTCCCGGTGAAGTGGAAGCGCAGCTGCACCGCGGGCTTGCCGGCGAAGTCCGACAGCGAGGCCTCGATGCGGTCGCCGGCGACGTCCGAGCCGGGGGCCCAGATCCTCGTCCAGTGCGCGCCGCCGTCCGAGGTCGCCTCGACGACCGCGGACTGGTCGCCGAACGACTTGTACTCGGTGTTGAAGGCCACCTCGGGGTCGTTCTTCCCGGTGAAGTCGTAGACCGGGCTGACCAGCGAGCTGTCCTGGGTGGCGCCACCGCCGAAGTGGTCGCTGTCGACGATGGCGAACGCGCCGTCACCGCCGGTGCGGTTGGTGCGGTTGCCCGGGTCGTCGAACTCCCAGCCGCCCGTGGTGTCCTCGGCGTTCTCCACCTTCCAGCCGGCCGGCGGGGCGTCGGTGGCGTCGAAGGGCTCGTTGGTGCCGGTCACGTCGACCTTGTATCCGGGCGGGGTCGCCGTCCAGGAGTCGACGGGGACCGAGATGCCCACCGTCTGGGCGGAGTCGCCGACGGTGACCGTCTTGCTGACGGCCTTGTAGCCGGGGGTGGCCGCCGCGACGTGCAGGGTGTACGAGTGCCCCTGAGGCAGGTCCAGGCTGTACGCGCCGGTGGCCGGATCGGTCCACACCGCGCCCGGGACGCCGTCCGCGGTGATCTTGGCGTACAGCGGCCAGCCGTGGCCGGCGCCGTCGGTGACCTTGCCGGCGACCGTCTGGCTGGGCACCGGGGCGAGGGTGAAGTTCTTGGTGACCGTGGCGTCGTCGTCGACCACGACACCGCCGGCGGAGCCGTCGGCGTAGCCGAACGCCGCGACGGAGACGTCGTAGGTGCCGGTGGGCACGGTCAGCGAGTACGCACCGGAGGCATCCGTACGGGCGGAGTTGTCGCCCGCGCTGACGGTCGCGCCGGCCAGGGCCTTGCCGGTGGCGCTGTCGGTCACCGTGCCGGTGATCACGCCGTGCGGGCCGCTGCGGAACGCGGTCAGGCCGGCGGGGGTGCCGAGACCGGTCGGGCCGTCGTAGCCGGTGGCGCCGTTGCACAGGTACGACGGGGAACAACTGCCGTTGCTGCCGGTGGTGACGTCGTTGATGCCGGTGCCCGCCGCGTACGGATAGGCGTTGGGGTACGAGCCGGCGACGGGGGTGCCGGCGGCGGCGTACACCGAGGCGATGATGGGCGAGGAGACGCTGGTGCCGCCGTAGACCGCCCAGCCGCCGTTGCCGTAGGTCTGGTAGACCGCCACGTCCTGCGCGACGGCGGAGACGTCGGCCAGGGACCGGTGGTCACAGCCGGTGTCCTGCTGGAAGGCGGGCTTGGGCTCGTACAGCGAACAGCCGGAACCGGCGTCGCCCCAGGCGGACTCGGTCCATCCGCGGGTCGTGGACGGGGCGCGGGTCAGCGTGGTGCCGCCGACCGCGGTCACGTACTGCGAGGCGGCCGGGTAGCTCACGCCGTAGCCGTAGTCACCGGTGGACGCGGTGATCGCGACGCCGGGGTGGTTGTAGTGGGCGTCCAGTTCCGTGGTCTCGGACGGGTCCTCGCCGTTCCCGCCGCGGTAGTCGGTGCCGTAGGAGTTGGAGACGTACTTCGCGCCGAGCGCCACCGCCTGGTCGACGGCGGCGGACAGGCTCTCGAAGCTGTTGTCGTCGGCCTCGACCAGCAGGATGTGCGCGTTGGGCGCGCTCGCGGAGACCATGTCGAGGTCGAGCGAGATCTCGCCTGCCCACCCGGGGTCCGGCGTGGGGTAGTCGGTGCCGCCGCGCTGGTCGACCTTGCGGAAGCAACCGTTGTCCGTGGTGCAGGCCGGCAGCCCGAACTGCGCCCGGTAGACGGCGAGGTCCGACTCGGCGGTCGGGTCGTCGAAGGCGTCCACGATGGCGACGGTCTGTCCGGCACCGCCGTCGGCGGGCAGGTCGTAGGCGCTCTGCAGATCGCCGGCGCCGTAACCGGCGGGGGTGCTCGCCGCCTTCATCAGGCCCTTGACCGGCTTCACGTCCGTGCGGCGCAGGGCGAAGCAGCTGAACTGGCCGGGCTTCGGCGTGTCACAGGTCGGTTCGAAGGCCGGGCGCGCGCCGGTGGCCGAGGCGGCCGGGCGCGCGTCCGCGACGCTCGTCGCCCCTGCCGGTGCCTGTACTCCGAGCACCGCCATGGCGGCGGCGCCGAGGACGGCCAGGCCCCTGGCCACCCTCCGGTGGACAGGGTGTGCGGTTCTCGCTGGTCTGTGCAACGTGACTCCCATGCGTGCTTGCTGGGATCGAGCCGCGTACGGCTCCTGGGTGAGGTGAGCGCCGGGGCGTTCACCGGGGCCCATTAGCGAGATGGGTTCTGTGCATGTCAATGGGGATGTTGTGAGGACGGTGTGACCGAATGTCACCACATGGGTGTGGTGGCCACGTATTTCCGCTGGGAATGTCGCCAAATGCCCGCGCCTCGGCGTCCGCTGAGCGAACGCCGGCGTCTCGTCAGGCGTGACCGTTCACGGAAAGTATTGAGGGCGTGAATACGACACAAGACGGGAAGCCGCCAGCGCCGCCGAATGGAACCGGCCACATCGTGGGGGGCCGACTATTTGTGCTGGTCAAACCACTGTGCGGGGGTGTCATGGTGCCGCCGCACGCCTGCCCGCCGGTCGGGCGGATGTCGGCGTCGCTCCTCCTGCAGCGGGTCCGGACGGATCCGGGCAGAGCCGAGTGGCAGCGTGTTCCACCGTCACGCCCTGAGCCGCGCGGGCTCCACGGTGTGTCGGTCGCAGCGGGCGGGGAGGCAGCAGGGACTGCTGTGATTCCTGTCGGGGCCAGACCCTCGCGTCATGGGGAAACCCAACGTGGGCAGGGCGACAGCGGCTGACGACGCTTTCCGATGTGTCATCGGGTGGCCTGGGCTCGTCCCGTGGAAATCACCGGGGGGTGATCCCCATGGGGGGACTCATGAACTTCTCGAGTGGCTTGCTCTTGATCGTTCTCGGGGCACCGCTCGTCGGCATCACCGGCCGGGTGATCGAGAACTCCGGGCGGGCGGGCCTCGGCAGGACGATCTTCATCGGCGGGTACCTCGCGGTGCTGGGGGCTTGCTGTCTGGCTGATCGTCGGCAGTCCCTGACGGTCGTCAGGCCGCACGGGGGCAGGTCGTCGGCGGGGGTGTCGGCGCACCGACGGCGGGCCCTGCAGGAACTGGCCGCACAGTCACTGGACCTACCCTTCAGCACGTGCCGCCGACATCTCACCAGGGGCGCAGAACTGCTCTGCGACCGCCATACACCCGTGACTCGGGTAGACGCCGGCAAACCCGAGTGCAGGGCGTCGAGAGTGACGACGGTGCCGGTCAGGTCCAGCAGCGCCAGCAGCGGACGCTTGCAGGTGGTCCCGTTCGGCTTCGCACCGATCTCCATCGGGGTGACGGTCACGACGGTGTCGGGGTGACCGCGGAGAGCAGATGCCGACGCGTCGCGGTCGAATGGGCTGATCCCCTGAGCGCCTTGCCATCGACGGCTATGGCGCGAGGCCGCCCGGATGCAGAGACACGCGGCGCCGGTCGGCCAGGTAGGCGCCCACCGCCGGGCCCAGGGGCGTCAGCGTCAACATCCCTCAGTACACACCCGATCGAGACCGGCGACGGCATCCGCCGCCACCTGAGCAGATGGCGGCGGATGCCGATGACTCCCCAACAGAGTGTCTGCGGCACGTTGGCCCCGGCCCAGTTCGCAACCCGACCAGGGGTCCCGGCAACCCGCAACCCGCAAGCCGCCAGGTCCCGCCCGCAGCGGTCTCGAACTCGGAGAAGTCCACCTGCCAGACCTGGTTCGGCCTGCTCGGCTCGGTGGCGAAGGCGGCCTTGCGGCGGGTGGCGTCCCGGACGCGCTCACGGGCCGGGCGCGGCCGCGGCCTTCGCCGGCGTGCCCTGGCGGGCGCAGGCCTGGTGGCGCCGCCAGGTCCGCTCGCGCACGCCGACCAGTCGGCAGAACCTCGCAGTCGGCGTGCCCGCATCTCTGCGGATCACCTCGAGGTCCTCGAAGGGCTCTGTCGGCCCTCAGCGGATTACGTCCACACCCGCACCTCGACCGCAGCCTCGCCGGCGCCTGTGCCACGTCGGCAACCTCTGAATCAAGTCGCTGTTCCCGACCGCTCGGGCCGGACTTGCCCGCGAGGCCGGCCCGGCCGGACTCCAGGAACTGGCGCTTTCAGTTTCCGATCGACAGCACGATCCGGACCTTCTCCTCCGGCGGCACCGGCGGCGGCCTCACCATGATCGGTCGGACTCCTTCACAGGTCAGGACCCGCAAGATACGAGTCCGGCCACGAAGTCTGACGCGCCACAGAGGCACTCCTGTGCCATGTGAGGAGCTGCTCGACACAAATCCCCAGTGTAGTTCCCTTTGATCTTGAGGTGCCGCTCTGGCGCCGCCACGGTCAAGCCTTGCGCAGGCCTGTCATCAGTGCTGACACACACCCTCCAGGACCATGGGTGACCATAATTGCAGCTGCCGTGTCCATCAGTGAAGCTCGGCGAGGCATGCGAAGTGAGTGATACGGAGCCGAACTTTCATTCGGTGAAAGTTTTTTGCTGCCCCGCGGTTCGGAGGTATTGTGCGGACGGCCGACGGTATTGACGGGAACTGGCCGATGGCATGCCGACGACTCGGCAGTTCTCGGACGATCTGTCGGATAGAGAAGATTCGGCGGCACAGAACGACCTGATGCCCCGACGGGCAAAGGTGCCGATTGGCCTGAGACGATATGAGTGACGAGTTCGCAGTACAGCCGAAATCAGGGGTACCTTTGCCGTCGTGGGTATCGGTTCGCGCCCCATAAAGGAAGGATTTCAGTCATGCTGCATATAACCGTGACTCGGGTGGATCCAAATAAAGTGGAAAGGCTTCGCGATTGGTTGCAGGTGCTGCAGGGTCCGCGACGGCATGAGGTCACCGCGACCTTGGTTGATGAAGGTGTGCGGCACGAACGTGCGGTGCTCGTTGAGTCCTCGGACGGACCGCTGCTGGTCTATGTTGTCGAGTGTGACGACTATGAAGCGGCGCGGGCCGCTTTCGCGAAGTCCGAGCACCCGATAGATGCGGAACACAAACAGGTGATGGCCGAGGTGGGGGGCGCTCCTGTGCCGTTCGAGGAGCTGCTGGACGTGAAACCCCCGGTGTAGTTCCCTTTGATCTTGAGGTGCCGCTCTGGCGCCGCCATGGTCAAGCCTTGCGCGCCGGCCTGTTGTCTGCGCTGTCACACCCTCCAGGACCATCCATGCCTGAATGTAGCTGCCGCGTCCGACGCCGGACGGTCCCGCCGGCTGCGAGCACCGGACCCTGGAGCCGAAAGAGGCCCAGAGCCTGGTCATCTTCGGAGTGGGGGCAGAGAGGTTGTCCCACTACGGACGTCGGCTTTTCAGGGTGACGCTGGGTCGTCGAGGGTCAGGCGGGTGCCGGCTGTGCAGCCGTCGAGGTGTCGCGCCGGTACTGCAGGCGCTTGAGCCGGTTGCGGAGGTTCACCGAGTCGATCGCGCACCGAGACCAGTCCAACTCACCGCGGGCCCCGAGTTCGTCGAGGACCAGGCGGTGGAGCTTGGCCCACACCCGGGCCTTCGTCCACTCGGTGAACCGGCGGTGGGCCGTCGCGCCAGACGGCCCGAACGAGACAGCGGGCAACTGCTGCCACGTGCAGCCCGAAGTGGCCACGAACACGACCTGGCCTTTCTCGGACTGGCCGCGGCCCTCTGCTGCAACAAACGGCTCCGCAAATGACCATGTAGGACACGGTCTAGGGGGCCATCCCATGGGGCGAGTCCGCGGCAGCGGATGAGGGTGCAGGCGGCGGTTGGTCGCGCCCGCTCAGCCGGCCGAAGGGTCCTGTGTCGCCTCGCGTGCCTCGGTCAGGGTTCGCTGCCTGAGGCCGCCGCCGAACAACTGAAGCGTGGTGGCGGCCAGGATGTCATCCCTGCCGATGGTCCGCGCGGTCACCCTGCGGGCGGACAGGGCTCGGAAGGAGTCCTTGCGGAGTGGGGGCGCGGGTTCGCCCGCCACCACCAGGGTGACGGTACCGAAACGTTCGCCCCCGCCCTCGCGGACGATGGTCGCCGCGTCCCGGGCGAGGTCCGTCAGGAACACGCTCGCGATTCCGTCCAGGTCGCGGACCATCGCCGGGACGGCAGTCGCCCCCTGGCTCCGCAGCAGCTTCCTGACTCCGGCCTCGAACCTGTGGGCGCCGACCACAGCACTCGGTTTGCGTGACCTGCTGCGCTTAGGAGAAGGCAGTATGACACCCTCGGCGTCGGACAGGACACCGGTCAGGCCCCGAAACGTCGGGCTGTGGTCATACCACTTGTCCCCTACTTCCAGCTCGACGTTCCGGTCGATCGCCGAGAGAAGGTCCCTGGGAATCAGCTTCTTCCGGGCCTCCTCCGCCGCCGCTCTCCTCGCGCCGTCAATTATCTCTGTCAGCACTGTCCGCGTCACCGACGCGGCGGCCCACGCGGCCGAACGAGAGACGTGCATCGGGGTCACGTCCCTGAACACCGCTTTGACGAGGGAAGCCTTGAACGGCGAGACACCATCCATGACCGAGGCGGTTCCGGGACCGATGCGCTTACGGCGTGCGGGCTGTGCGGTCATCAGAAGAAACGCTCCCTGTTGTCGGAGTTGTCAGAGGCCCCCACTTCACCACGCAGACGCGTTCTCTCCCGCCATCGTCTGTCAAGCGGCACCCGGTCAAGAACCTGACGGGCACATCCTGGCAGCCGGACCGATGGTGATGTCGTCCCCATGGGTGAGTCTGCGGCAGCAGATGAGGGGGCGAGCGATGGCGGTGAAGGCGAGGAAGTGGTCGGCCTCACGGTCGCAGCGGCGGTGGAGCCGGCGGCAGTTGGCGTGGCGCGTTCGATCGTCCGGCGGTGGCGGCCCAGTCACTCTGAGGACTCGACTCCTTTCCTTACGATGTGGTGCTGGATGCCACGCTGGCGTAACCATCGCCGCAGGCCAGCGTAGTCATAGTCCTGGTCGGCGCGCAGCTTTCCCGGCTTGCGCCGCCGGCGCCCGTGGCAGGAGCGGATCGGTGGTATCCCTTGTACGAGGGGGATCAGTGCCCGAACGACACAGCGGGCAGCCGCTGCCCGTGCAGCCGGGGTGGCCACGAACACGATCTCCGCATAGACCCCACGATCACCATGCTGGCGTCAACCGTCACCCTGAGGGCGCGCGACGACGCCGCCGGCACCACGTGCTGGCACAACCCCCCCGCCTGTCCGGTACCGGCCGCGCAGCAATGCCCGTCACCGACGACAGTTCACCCTGACCAACTCCCACCAGCCCGACCACACCGTCCAGACCCGGGCCCTGCACGCGTACTTCGCTGGCGCCACGCCAACGCCCGCCACCCCCTCGCCGCCCAACGCCGAGAACGCACCCGCATCCGCAGCGAGAAAGGCAGCCACTGGGGCGGACGAGCATGGGCAACCGCAGCCTGACCACGCCCCCTCCGGGCCCGGCGCACAGCTCGCCATGAGAGGCTGACAGGATGGGGGCGGCGCCGGACGATCAGACTTCCCGGGAGTTCTTGGCAGGGGTCCACGTTGGCGACCTCTACAGCGTGACGGTTGCAGAGATCACGCGGTCTCACGGGGTGGCGGTGACGCTGGACGGATTTTCCGCGCGCCCGCTGGGAATCGTCTGGCCGGCGGACGTCTCCTGGCGCCGGAATGTGGCTGCGGCCGTGACGATCGGCCAGCGGATCACTGCTGAGGTGCTTGCCGTTGACCTGGACGAGGGCCGGGTCAGGCTGGCGATGACCGCCACCGAGAATCCGGAACTTTGGGCGTTCCTGACATCACGACACCGCGGAGAGGTCCTTTCCGGAAAAGTCGCGGCGATCGAGCGGTTCGGCGTGTTCGTGTCGCTGGACGACGGCCCGGACCACCCGGTCTTCCCTGGCGTCGGCTTCATCACGATCCCCGAACTGTCCTGGCGCCGCATCGACGCAGTTTCGGACGTCGTTCGGGTCGGACAGCACATCTCATGTGAGTTCCTTCAGTTCGACGACTGGAACGGAGAGGCAAGGCTGTCCTTGAAGGCGATGCGACCGGACCCCTTCGCGGCGTTCATCGAAGGGACTGCCGTGGGCCAGACGCTGCACGGACAGGTCACCAAGGTGGTCCCGTTCGGCGTCTTCGTTGAGGTCGCCGACGGCGTTGAGGGACTGGTCCATCTACGAGAGCTCACCCGGATGCCTGTGGAGCCTCCGGAGAACGTCCTTCAGGTCGGCGACGAGGTCACGGTCGTCGTCACAGAAATCGACCGGGAACGACGCAGGCTGGCACTCTCTCGACGTCACGTCTCACCCGACTTCCGGTGACACCAGTGTGTCGCTGTCTCCCTGCGCGAGTGCTCAGGTCGCTCAGCCCATTTGGTGAAGGCGAGGCCCCGCCCCGAACCCGGTGAACTTATGCGGTCAGCACTGGGCGGGGTGAAGGTCGTGACCCGCCGGAAAGGGGCGACTACGTGCCCGCGATCGGTTCGCACCGAGGAGTGCCCTATACGGCGCATCAGCTCCCGCTTTCGCGTGGAGGCCTGGTTGCGAGGTCCGCTACGACTCGGTTTACCTAATCGATGATGACGTGCTGGTGAATCCGCGCGCGGTCGTCGCCTCCCGGCCGCAACTCGGTCCTGCGCTTCCGCTGCGTACCTGCTGCCCGCGCCATCCGGAACGTCGCCGACCCGCGCAAGGCATGCCCCCTTGGCTCCGCCAGCGGCAGTTCTCGGGTGAGAGTATGGCCGTATGGCTCTGCCTTACGCCGACGATCTGGCGTCCCAGGTGCTGCGGATCGATTTCAGCGACGATTCGGCCTGGGAGGCCCTGAGAATGGCGATCGACGCTGCAGACGACACAGCCGCGACGTATATCGACGACAAGTGTTTCGCTGACGCGAGCATTCAGACCTTGGTCGATGAGGATGCCGCATCCGAGGAGGACGACAAGATCACATACGTGTTCCTAGCGGATGCAGTCACCATGACTGATCCGACGCGCCCCCTTCTCTCCGTCGATCTGTACGACGATCCCGGGCGGAGTTTCCGCGTCCCGGTCGAGTGGAACCCCGAAATCTCCGCCAACCTGAGCATCGCCGATATGGACTTCGCCGACTCCGCTGACTGCACGGACGGCTCTGACACGTTCCGCGGTTGGTGACGGCGACGCCACTGAATGCCCGGGCATGCTCCCGCGCGCGAAGGTGGTAGCAGCGGCCGTCATTGCCGTCGTGCTCAACGCCTCGGGAGCAGCCGGTCCACGTGACGACAGCGCCCGGAACGCGGTGAGGCGGCCGACCGCTGGGGCCCCGGCCGTGCTCGACCGCAGCCTGGGCAGGCGACGGGCCGAAGATCCCGTCAACGCCCGCTTCGTCGAGCTCACGTGGGTGCCGACGCCGTCAAGGCGCCAACCCGTCGCGAAGCGCGGTCAGAACCAGTGAAGGCAGTGCGGGGAACGTTCGGCGCGGAACATGGAGTCGGCGAGGGCGGCCGCACCCGGGCGGAGCGCTCGGATGTGTCCGGCACACACGAGGGTGCTCGGCGTGGTGCCGCCGAGGTAGATCGAGCCCAGGTCTCTCACGTCCAGGGACAGGTGGGGTTCCCGGTCGGTCGGGACGCAGTCGGCCTTGTTGTCCCGGACGGTCAGCAGGTAGCGGCCGCGCTCGCCGAGGAACGGGTCGTCGACGTCGAGGACGAGCTCGCCGTCCGTGAACCAGCCGCGCGAGGTCAGTGCACGCGGGATGTCCAGCAGTCGCACCCACAGCCAGTCGGTGTGGTTGCTCGCCTGGCCGGCTCGGAAATCCGCGAACTGCCAGCGCAGCGGGTGCTCGGTCGGGACATGCCGGAACACGACCTGAGTGACCAGGTCGTGTCCGAGCAGGAACCGGGCCAGGGCCGCGAAGACGGTGTCGTCGGTGGCGATGGTCTCATCGACCGTCAAGGTGCGTGACTCGTCCAGGGAGTAGCTGGCGTACCCGTCGGGGACGCCGTCCGCGTCGCGGTGGACGGCGACGTAGCGCGGCGTCGGGGAGACCGGGGGCTGCCCCGCACCCAGGGCCCACCAGCGGTGCGGCCGGGAGAGCGCGCCGGGTTGCGCACGGCGGTACCGGTCGTAGACCTCTTCCAGGATCTCGCCGCACCGGGCTCGCTGGAGCACCTCGACGGAACCGGCGTCCGAGCCGTTCGCCGAGGGGTCGGCCGCGCCGCGCGCCGCCCGGGGAAGGGCGAGGGCGGCCTCGTGGCGCGGCACGGTCAGCCGCCCGGTGTAGGTCGCCGGTCCGTACCCGAACCTGCCGTAGATCGTGGCCTCGGAGGCCAGCAGTACGGAAAGGAACTCCCCTTGGGCGCGCAGCTCGCCGAGTTGATGCCGCATCATCGCGCTCAGCACGCCCTGCCGTCGGTGCGAGGGCAGGACACCGACGAAACTCACTCCGGCGGCCGGGACGATGCTTTTGCCGGGCAGGGTGAGTTCGAAGGAGTACGCGCCGGCGGTGCCGACGGGTCGCCCGTCCGCTGCCACGGCGAGCAGGCCGCGGTCCATTTCGAGCGCCGACCACCAGACTCCGCGGCCACCCTCGGCCGCGGTTTCCGGGAAGCGCCCGAACGCGGCATGGAGGGTGTCGACGAAGACGTCGAGGTCCTGGTCGGTCGTGGGACGGATCTTCATGTTGCCGCTGCCTCCCCGGGTACCGGCACCACGTTCATGGCGCCCGCCACAGTGCAGCGTCGAGTTGTGGCCGGGTCAAACGAATTACGGCCGCCTCGGGCCGCCCTCGGCGAACAGTGAGCAGCGGACTGGCCGGTGATCCACTCCTGCACCACGCACCCGGTGGTCCCCGCGACAGGGTCCCGTCGATCCGGCGGAGCCACCCCGGCCGCTGTCACGCGAGCGGGGCTGGCCGGAAGCCCTCGGCTCCTGCGTGAGTGCTCCGTGCCGCGCGTGACAACAATCCCACGGTGGTGGAGAGTTGCTGCGGACGGCAGTCGACGCCGTGCCGTGGAGCCGGGCCGCCGGGCGGCCCGCCCGGCGGCGGAGAACCCGCCGGCTGATCGAACGAACAGCGTGTCGCACACCCGAAGGAAGCGGAAATGAGCACGGTCCTCATCGTAGGAGCCACGCAGGGCACGGGGCGGGCACTGGCCGCGGAGTACGCGCGGCGAGGTGCTGACGTCGTCATCACCGGACGCACCCAGGAGAGGGCTGCGGAGGTGGCAGAGGAACTGGCGGGGGAGTCGGGAGGCACGGTCAGGGGTCTCGCGCTGGACCTGAGCCGCCCGGCGGAGATCGCCGCCGCACTCGAGAGCGTGCGGACCGTCGACCGCGTGGTGCTCGTCGGGATGGTGCGCGACATGAACACCACCCGGGCGTACGACGTGGTCACCGCGACCACCCTGGCCACCACGAAGATCGTCGGTTACACGACCGTGGTCGCCTCGCTGCGCGAGCGGATGTCCGCGGACGCCTCGGTGCTGCTGTTCGGCGGCATGGCCAAGGACATCCCTTACCCGGGTTCGACGACGCTCACCGCGGTCAATGCCGCCGTCCAGGGACTGGTGCGCACGCTGAGCGTGGAACTGGCTCCGGTGCGGGTGAACTCGCTGCACCCGTGGGCCATTGTCGACAGCCCCGTCGTCGTCGACAACGAGCAGCTCCAGGACATGGCTCAGAAGATGACGCTCACCGGACGTCTCGCCACCATGGCCGACATCGTCGACGGTTGCCTGTTCCTGCTCGAGAACCCGATAGCCAACGGCATCGACCTCACGTTGAACGGCGGCATAGCCTGAGCGGACGTGGCCGCCACACCTCCCGTGAGGGAGGGCCCGGGGCCCGCGGCCTGGGCGGCGTGGCGGGCCCCGAGCGCCTTGCGGCTCAGCCGGTGGCGGCGACGGTGATCGGGGCGGTGTTGTTGGTCAGGTCCGGGTCGAAGTCGGTGACCGGGGGCTCGTCGTGGTCGTTGACGACGGAGATGGAGCCCGGGGCATTGGCGGGGACCAGGCTGTCGATGCGTACGCTGAAGGTGAAGGCGCTGCTGTCCTTCTCCCAGAGGTAGATCGGGGTGTGGCAGCGGAAGGTCCGACCGCCTCCCTGGCAGTTGCCCGGCGCTCCCACGGCGGTGGTTCCCTCGGGGAGGGTCACGTCGACCAGCGCGACCGGTTCCCCGGCGAAGAGCGAGGACACCCAGGCGGGTCCGTCGTTGCGTACCGAGACGGTGGTGGTGACGGTGTCACCGGGCAGTCCCGTCACCCGCGCGCCTTCCGCCACCAGGTCGGCGGTGTTGACGGCCTGGATGGTGGTGGCGCGGTAGTTGTCACCCTGGTCGAGGTCCGGTGCGGGTTCCTCGGCCGCGGACATGCGCGCGGCCGTCACTGGGGCGAGGGTGAGTTCGCCGCCGGAGCCGGGGGAGAACTCCTTGCCGTTCAGCGCCTGTTCGTAGGCCTCGTCGGTGTAGGGCTGGGCGGAGTAGTCGAATCGCTCGTACAGCGCGGCAGAGCCTGCGTGCACGGCCGCCGCGGCGGACAGGTCGTACGTCATGCCGGGTGCGGCCGGCTGGTCCACGACGCACACCGCGGTGGTCCCCGTGGGGTTGGCGGCCTGGTCGTCTTCGGCGTAGGAGCAGTTGGCGTACCGGTGCACGAAGTCGAGCCCGTGCGAGGCGAAGAAGGTGAGGAGCGTGCGGTCGACCGTCTGGTTGCCCAGGTTGCTCAGCCGGAGTGCCTGGTCGACGTCGGTCCCCGGGGACACGCCCTTGAGCCGGGGCAGCTGGTTCAGGGACAGGTCCGGGCCGCTGCCGACGGTGACGGACACGTCCATCGGCTCCGTGGTCAGCTGCCCGAAATCGCTGTCGGCGTCGGCGGAGACGTGCAGGTATCCGGAGCCGCCCTCTGGGGCGCCCGCCTTGGCCCGCAGCGTGAGAGCGGCGACGTCGGTGTAGGGCCACGTGCCGACCGCCCCGAAGTCGCAGGTCGCGATCAGCGGCGTGACGCTGTCCGGGGTGCACGCGGCCGGCCACGTCACCGTCGCGACGTCCGCGATGTCGCCGGCGTCCACGGTGATCCGGCCGCCGGTGACGTTGTTGTCCGGGTTGTCGTGGCCCACACCCAGCTGGACCGTCCGTGGGACCGCGGCCCCGGTGTCGGCGTCCGCCATCGGGAGCACGACCTCCCACGGCGCGTTGATGTCGAGGTAGTCGGTCTCGTCGCCGCCGTCGGCCACGGCCGGGCCGGCGGCCGCGACGAGCACGGCGCCGCTCACGGCTATCAGGGCGAGTGTTCGTCTGCGGCGGTGTCCGGTCGACCGGTTCTGCGGTTCCCGCATGGAGAGCATCCTTCTTCCCGTTGGGTAGGTGCCCAACCGACCCGAAACCCGCAGGTTCGCTGCGGGGCCGGGCAGTTGATCATCGGTGGGAAGAGTACGCCCGGGCTCGGACAACGCCGTGCCGGGTTCGGAGGACGACGGGAAGTGCTGGTCGGCGGGTTGAAGCCCGCACCGTCGGGGCCGCGCTTCGGAGGCCGGGGCGGCGCTCGTGGCCCCGTGCGTCAGGAGTTTCACCGTTGCGTACAGTCGCGCGGCCTCGATGCCGAAATCACTGAAGGCGCCGAGGGCGTCCACGAACACTTCAGGACGAAGTACGGCCGCGCCCGGGTGAGGTGTCCCCCGGGCGCGGCCGAGGCGGTTCAGCAGGTGGCGTTCAGGCCGGCCCAGTCGGCGCGGTCGTTGTAGCCGCCGTCGCCGGCGTCGCCGACCACGAGGTCGAGCACCCGGACGCCGGTCAGGTCGACGTCGGCCTGCTGGACGTCGTCGCGGGTGACCACGCCGCTGTCGTACAGCACCTTGCCGTCGCCGATGATCTGGAAGGTGGACGTGCCGCCCTCCGGGCCGACGTTGCGTACCGCGTCGTCGATGCCGACGGTCGCGGTCAGCCGGCTGCACCGGCCACCGAGGTAGTAGCGGACGGTGGAGGGCGAGGCGACCCCGATGCCGGTCGGGTGGACCTGGCCGAGCATGCTGATCGGCGACCAGCCGCCGACGCTGTTGTCGACCGTCGGGCTCATCCAGCCGCTGGTGGCGCTGATCCACTGGTGGTGCGACAGCGCCACGTCGCCGTGGGGTGCCGCCGGTGCGACGACCAGCGGTGTGGATGTCTCCTGCCGCAGCCGTCCCTTGCCGATGACCTCGTAGGACGTGGTGGCGGTCAGTGCGGCGTTGCCCGGCTCGGCGGTGGCCGGCAGGGTCACCGTGAAGGCGAAGGTCGCGGAGTGGTTGGAGGCCAGCAGTTTGGGTGCCGTGCCGGGCGGACCGGCCGTCCAGCCGGCGGGCACCGCGAGGTCGACCCGCGGAGCCTGGACCGGCTGCCCACCGTCGTTGCGGACGGTGACCTCGACCCGCGCCTGGTCGCCGCCGGCGACGAGCGGGGCGGTACCGGCCGGCACCGCGTCGCCACCGACCCGCGTCACCTGCGGCAGGCCGGCCACGACGTGCGGAACTCCGGGCTTGCCTGTGGCACGGCTGACCCGGAACAAGGCCGCGCCGTGGGCCGGGACGGCGGCACTGATCGTGCCCGCGCTCTCGGTGACCTCGTTGGTCCAGGCGTTCTTCAGCGTGAACCGGTGGCCGGACAGGCCGACCGACGACGCCTTCGTGGTCAGGGTCGCCGGGCTGTCGCCGCGGTTGAGCAGCACCACGGCACGGTCACCGTTGGCGAGCCGCTTCACCCAGGTCTCCGTCGTCCCGGCGGCCCCGACACGGACGGCCTGGACCACGGCGGGGTCCTGGTTGATCGCGAGCACATCGGGGTCGGAGAGAGTACTGAGCGAGGTCTTGCCCAGCTTGGTGACATCGCTGCCGATCACCAGCGGGGCAGCCGCCACCGACCAGAGCGTCATCTGGGTACGGAACTCCTCGTCGGACATCCCGTGCTCGGGACCGAGGTAGTCCGGGTCGTTGAAGTGCCCGGGACCCGCGGCCTCGGGGTGCCGCGCGTTCGCGTCGTAGTTGCGCAGCACGTCCTTGAACTTGATCTCGTCGACGAAGCCCACATCGGTGTACGTCCGCCAGGACTGCGCGATCTTCGGCGCGTAGGACCAGGAGTACGTCGACTGCTGCTCCTCCGGGTAGTTGCCCCAGTCGGGGGAGGTCACCGGGTTGCAGAGGTTGAAGATCATGGGGCGCTTGCTGGCGTTGTTCCGCAGCGCCTGCGCGAACTCGGTGTAGACGGTCTTCGGGTCGAGGTTCGCGGCGATGCCGCAGAGGTAGTCCACCTTGACCGCGTCGAACTTCCAGGCGGCGAACTGGTCCGCGTCGCGCTGGTAGTAGCCGTTGCTGCCGAGTCCGCACTTGCCCGGGATGTACGGGCCGGCGTCGGTGTAGATGCCGGCCTTCAGGCCCTTGGAGTGGATGTAGTCGACCAGCGGCGCCAGCCCGTTCGGGAACTGAGCGGGGTTGGGCGTCAGGTCGCCGGCCGCGCTGCGCGGGGTCGGCGCCGCCCAGTTGCCGTCGATCCAGACGTACTGGTAGCCGGCGTCGCGCAGGCCGCTGCTGACCAGGAAGTCGGCTGTCGACTTGATCTCGGCCTCGGTGGGGTCGCCACCGAACGCGTAGTAGGTGTTCCAGCCCATGTACGGCGTCGGGCTCAGCACCTGCTGGGGCGCCGGCGGCGCGGCGGCGGCCTTGCCGGCCGCAGGAGTGGCCTGGGCAGGCACCGAGACGGCCAGCAAGCCGGTCACGAGAGCGAGGAGGGCGGTGAGATGTCGTTTCACATCGGATCCTTAGCTGTCCGATCGATCAGGCATGCCGACCCGTCCTGGCCGTGAGCCCGAGGTACCGCTCCCTCGTCAAGGGTGCGGCGGTCGGTCTCCTGACCACTCAATGCCCGCACGCCTGCGGTGGTGTTGCCAGGATCTTGCAGGGACTCACCGGCGCCCGTCAATAATAATTCCTAAATTAAGAGTTACTGGCAGGACTCGTGGGGCGTCTGTAGTGATCCCTGCCGGAGAAGGCGTGATGTGGCATCAGGCAGGTGATGCCTACGGAGATGTGCGAGGTCTGACCTCGCTGGATGTCGTGCGAGCCCGAGGCGGGGTCGAGGGCCGGTGCGGCCGAGGGCCGGTACCGTCCGGCCGCCGGTCCGTGTGCGGCCCGGATCGCGTCGGGGGCGCGTTCGGCGACCGGAAGGCGGTCGGCTACCGCCGGCGGACCACAGGTTCTGGCGGCGGGCGCGACGCCGCGCTTCCGGCGTACCCCGGCAGGCCGCCGCGGTGTCGGGCGGGTTCCGGCCGGGCGCAAGAGAGACGGCCGCCCCTGGGAGGGACGGCCGTGTTCCAGTGGATAGCCAGTCCTGTCTGCTCTTCGACCATAATTGCGCCAGGCCGAGTGCGCACGGCGTGTCAGCTTGCATTCGGCTCGAAGAGTGACTCGGTGCCAGATCTGCCGGTCCCGGACTCGCTGCTCCGCGGGACCGTCCGCTGTCTCAGGTCTGACAGTCCGTCTCCAGACGGCGCGCGGGCAGGCCCGGGAAAGGACCAGCAGGCGATGGCGCGCCGGTCGCGCCTACGCGAAGCCGTACACGGCGAAATCGGTGACCCGGCGATACCCGAGCCGCTGGTAGAGGCCGTTGCTGGTGGGGTTGGCCAGGTCCGTGAACAGCAGCACATGCGCCGCGCCCGAGTCCAGCGCGGCCCGGCTCACCGCGATCGTCGCGGCGCCCGCGTAGCCGCGGCCGCGCAGGTGAGCGGGGGTGTAGACGGGGGCCACCCGGATCTGCCCGGCGACCATGGGGGTCGTGCCCGCCATGGAGACGGGGGTGCCGTCCGGGGCCTCCCAGAAGACGACGCGTCCGTGCGCTAGGCGTGCGTCGGCCCAGGATCCGGCGTCAGTGGGGGCGAGCCCTCCCGTCGCCTCGACGAACTCGCGGTACCAGAGCATGAGTTGGTCGCGGTCCTGCTCGTCCGCGACCCGGCCCCGGCCCTCGGGGAGCGCCGGCGGCGGGGTGAGCGTACCGAGGCGGTACAGGCACTGCCGTTCCTGGAGCGTCGCTGTCGCGCCCGTGTGCCGCTGCCAGGCGTCGGCGAAGGCGTTGGCGGAGTCGTGGTCCGCGCTGACGCCCGGAAGGCAGTGGCCCAGGCTTGCCAGGTGCGCGGCGAGAGCGTCCGCCCCCTCGGGGTCGAGGGGGGTGAGGTTGAGGTGGCGGGGCGGGGTGCGGAAGTAGGTCGCGCGGACCTCGCCCGCCCGTTCCAGCCAGCCGAAGACGGGGGCCTCGGCGCCGTACGCGTCCAGCCCGCGTGTTCGCAGGGTCTCGGTGACCGTCAGCGGGAGGGTGTGAAGTGCCGGGCGCGAGCGCAGGAAGTCGCCGGCTCGGGCGAGAAAGCGGTCGAGGTCCTCGGTGAGGTGCCATTCATCCGGGCGCATGCCTCATGATTCCGCGTGACGCGGGTGCGCGCCCTCGATTTTCCGCCGGGGCAGACCAGGAGGCCCATGTCCGTACGGCGTCGGCGCCGCTCAGTCACGTCGTGCGGACAACAGGCGTGCGACCACAGCCAGCACCAGCCCGGCCGCGAGCAGGTACAGGCCAAGACGGTCTTCGGGGACCGCCGGTGACCACACCCGCCAGTCCGACGGGGGGTACGCATCGGCCGCCAGGAAGTCCCCGTACGAGCGGGTGGAGAGACTGGGGGGCGTGCCGCCCTGGCTGCGCACGCACAGCAGGGCGCCTATGACGGCACAGGTCGTGGCTGTCGCATACAAGGCGGTGGGTCTGCGGCGGGCCGGTCCGGGCATGGGCTCTCCATCGTAATTGTCGCCGTGGTGCGACCGCGCCATCGACCGTCGGACGAGCCGGGGGAGCATGGCCGAAGTTCTGCTTCTGATCCGAGGTGCACCGGTTCGGGGGCTGAGGCTACCGGTCGTCCGCGAGCCGCGTCGGCACCCACCTGGGCGGACCCCGGATGTGTGGTGGTCGCGCAGCGCCGCAGGGCGGGCGGGGCTCGCGCGCGGGTCGTTGCTGACGGTCCGCGGGCGTGATGCGAGGATCGAGCGGGACGACCCAAGGGGGAGGGAAATGGCGCCACTTGGATTCCGCGGCCTGCAGGAACGTGTGAAGCGTCTGTCGGACCAGCAGCGGCACGCCGAAGCGTACAGCCTGATCACCGAGGAGGGACCGCGGTTCCCCGACGACGCATCGGACGTCTACTACCTGCGGTCCTGCGCGGCCGCGCGGATGGGCAGGGCCGATCTCGCCGTGACCCTCATCCGGGAGGCCTTGGCACGGGGGTACTGGTACGGGGAAGTTCTGCTGCGTCGATCACCGTCATGGGGGACGTTGCAGGGCACGGCCGGCTTCGAGGATGTGGCACGCGAGAGTCTCGCCCGGCAGCGTGCTGCCTCGGCGGCGGCACATTGCTCGGTCGTGGGGGAGGATGCGGGGCCGGAACCGTACCGCGCTGTCATCGCTCTGCACGGCAACGGTGGGGGCGCCCGGGAATGCTTGCACGGCTGGCGGGAGGTCGTGCGGGAAGGGCGGTTGCTCGCGGCCGTCCAGTCGTCCCAGTGGATCGCGCGGGACCGCGCTGTCTGGGACGACGAAGACGAAGCGTTGCGCGATGTCCGGGAGCAGTACGCGACGCTGACAGCCGAGTACGAGTTGGACGTGGACCACCTGATCATCGCCGGGTTCTCGATGGGTGCCGAAACCGCCCTGCGTATGGCCCTCGGCGGGACCGTACCGGCTCGTGGATTCGTCCTGCTCGGGATGGCCGGCCCGCGTACTGGCGACCCCGCGTCCTGGCTGCCGGTCATGGAGAAGCAGCGGCGAAGCGGCCTTCCGCTGCGTGGCTACCTCATGGTCGGCGCGAACGACGACGACGGCGTGCGGTGCGAAAAGATGCGACGGCTCGCCGAGTTCCTGACGTCACACGGGATTCCGTGCGGACTGGAAGTGCTGCCCGGGCTCGGTCACGAGTACCCCACGGACCCTCTACCGAATATCAGGCGGGCGCTCGCCTTCATCCGCTCGGACGATCCAGGTCATCGGACGCCCCCGGACACCTGACAGCCGCGGCCCTGACTCGATCGCGGGCGCCTCCGGCCGTCTCGTAGGGAGCCAAGTGGACACCAGCCCGCACCGGGTCAGGGCGTGTCCGCCGCCCGGCCCCACCGCGCCGCCTCACCCGGATTCGTCGAGCACCAGCCGCGTCCACGCTTCGGCCGCCGGATCGTGCCCTCCGATCGCGTTGCTCACAGACACACAGCGTTTCGCCCCCGCACGTCGCAAGCCGCTCCCGAAGCACGTCCCAGCCGGGGCGGGTCGTCTGCGGTCAGACGGCCGGGTCTGCCATGATCTCGCGGACCTCTTGGGCACAACGGCACGCGGCACCGATCTTCGCTGCCCACTCCAGCGCGTCCTCACGTGAGGGCACGTCGATGATCGAGAACCCGCCGAGTACCGCCTTGGTCTCCGGGTACGGGCCCTTGGTGACGGTCCCGTCGGTGGCCACGACGCTCGCCTGCTGCCTTTCCAGCCCACCGCCGAAGACCCACACGCCGGCCTCCTGAGCCTTGCGCACCACCTCGTGCGAGGCCTCGGCCACCTCGGACAACTCCTCCTCGGGGAAGGTCATCGCGCCGTCATCGAACGAGATCAGGTACCGCGTCATGGGCAGCTCCCTCGGCCGTTGGCCTGCTTCGGCGCATCCCACCCTACGGCGAACGCCGTCTTCCAGGGTCGAAACGCCTCGCCCTCGCGCAGCATCGGGCCACGCTCCCCCCGGCCTTGCCGGCACGTGTGGTCGTGCGGGCTGGGCGGCCTCGCGGGGGTGCACTCTCACATGAGCTTTCAGACCCCGCCCGCGCTGCCTCACGAGGTGGTGGTCCAAGGGGTGGAGCGGGCCCTGCGGGACCGTTCGGCAGGGGCGCGGCGGGGCGGGGTGGTGAGGGGGCGAGCGTCTTCGTCGGAAGTGCGTGGAACGATGACGACCGGGAGCTCGTCGAGCGCCGGCGCCTGTTGTCGGAGGCCGCGCCTAGGGTGGCCCCTGATCCCTGGCAGACCTGCTGGGAGTGTTCTGAACAGCCGTGGGGGTTGAGGTGCACTGGTGGAACAAGAAGCCTGGGGAGCGGGCACAGTGGGCGCTTGACCCGCTGGTGGGGGTGGGGCCGCTGCGGTTCGGGATGAACTCGGATGAGGTGGCGTCGGCCATGGA
This sequence comes from Streptomyces sp. MI02-7b, assembly GCF_033793585.1. NCBI lineage: Bacteria > Bacillati > Actinomycetota > Actinomycetes > Kitasatosporales > Streptomycetaceae > Streptomyces > Streptomyces sp. MI02-7b. The sequence goes on from NZ_JARAWX010000032.1 coordinate 89,341, forward strand.
CGGGGCGATCGCCCACGTCTCACAGGGACTGGGCAGCGGCAAAGGCTGGGGCTCCTACACCGACTGGGGTGTGACCGGGATCTACGGGGCGGATTCGGGCTTGGTCGCGGTAGCGATCGATGCGATGGACGGCCCGCTGGTGCGTCTGCGGGACATCGAGCTGATCGCCCGCGTGCCCTCCGAGGTGTGCGCGGACATCCAGGACCTCGCACACCGGGAGGGGACTCCCGTACGAGTGAACTGGAGCGGTGATCCGGAGGTCGAGGCCTGGGGTGTTTCCATGGGCGCCACGCAGGAACTGGGGCTGTCGTCCGAGGGGTATCTGCAGCGGCAGGACACGATGATCACCCATGCCCTGCTCGTCGGCAGTGAGCTGGCGGAGGATCCGTACGGATCCGAGCCGGTCGCCTACTGGTGGGATGTCAGTGACGAGCAGCTGAACCCGGGGACGTGGCCCGTGAGGGCCGAGGAAGACCGGCCGCGCTGGGACTGGACACCGCTGCAGAGCATAGGTCCCCTCCGGTTCGGCATGAATCCGCAGCAGGTGTCGAGCGCGTTGGACGAGCAGCCGGCTGCTCGTCTCGGCCGGTACTCCTTCGGTCGGCCGTGGGAGAACCCCGGAGAGTGGATCCTGTCCCACGACCGGTTCGACAAGGCCGGCGTGACCGCTCACTATGCCTGTGGCCCAGGCGGGCCCCCCACCCTGGGCGCAGTCACCGTTGACGGACTCACTGGGCCGCAGGTGGAATTCGAGGGCATCCGCCTGATCGGCATGTCCGTCCAGGCCGTGGACGCGTCCCTGATGCAGCGACTGGAGGAGAGCGGAATGGGCATCACCTTCGCCTGCGGAGGAGATCTCGGTTCGCCCGGCCTCAACATGTATGTACGAGCCAATCGAGCCGGCGACACCGTGGTCAGCGGGGCACGGTTCTGCCGAGCGGAGTGGGAGGACCACGGCTGACCACACGGCGGACCGTGCGCTTCAGCATGCGTCGAACGCTGCGGCCTGCTCGCCATCCGGCGCACTGGAGGAGCGCAGCCATTTCCGGTCGTCGCCGTCATGTGGCCCCGGCGTCCTGCCTGGTCGAGGTCACCGCCGCTGAGCCCATTGGGGTCTACCGCGACAGCCTGGGCTCTCCCTTCGGAAGGACCGGGAACAACCATGCCTCAACCGGACCGGTGCTGACCCGCGGTGACGTGGACCTCTCACAGGCGTTCCCGCGGTCGCCCGCCGGCCGCGTCCGACGTGGCACGCGTGTGGCACGTGCGGCCCGTCTTGGCAGAGGCGCGCGCCGACGAGGAACGGCCGTCACTCCAGCCACGTCCCGTCGCGCATGATGCCCCTCCCGCGCAGTTCCGGCTCGCCGCGCCACGCGCGCACGGTCCTGGGGACCACGCGCACATACAGGAAGGAACCCTCTTCCCCGCGTGGATCCCACCCGAACTTGTCGGCGAACGCCTCGGCTGCGCCGCCGGGCACCTCGTCGTCCGGGAAGTACTCCGCCTCACCCTGGAGAAGCACCACGTCGAAGGTGTTCGGCAGCGACAGCCGCACGCGCGGCTCCTTGCGGACGTTTCGCGCGGTCACAGAAGTGGCGCTGGTGCACATCCACACTGCCCGCCCATCCCACGAGAACCACAGCGGCACCTGGTGCGGCCCGTGATCGGGGTGAGCCGTCGACACCCACACATCCCGTTCGGCAACGAGCCGCTCCCGAGTGTCGCGCACCCGCTCCGCCGTCCCGCGCCGAACGATTCCTGTGGTCACCATGGGGATCGACCCTAGCCAAGCGGGCGCGAAGCGCGCCTGAGGCGCGGGACCTACTGCCGGCGACCGATGAACCCCTCAGCCTTTGGCCCGGGTTCGGCCGTGCTGCGCACGGTCAGGGCGCAGCCGGCAGGGACAGCCGCATGCGGAGCCCGGGGTCCGGGGGTTCTCCGGTGACTGTTCCGCCGGGTATTTCCGGGGTGGTTCACGCGGCCGGCACCGCACGGAGCAGCCGCCCGAGCTTGCGCACGGTGCCCGGCTTCCCGCCCTCAAACGCTGCCAGGACCTGGTCCGATCAAGGCCGCAGCGCGGACGCTCGGAAGACAAGGGCGGAGGTGCGGGAGGGCCTGGCCGAGCAGGTCAGCCCTGCTTCGGAGGGTCGGTCGAATGCCGCCCTCGGGTGTCACGTTGCCCAGCCTCCTTTATCGCGGCGCGAAGGTCTCGGCGGTGACGCCGCCACTCGATCACCGAGCCCGTCTCGCTGCGCCGGTGAGGCGGTACCAGGAACTTCGGCCGGTTGAACCACGCGATCGTGGCATGCAGCATCAGCAACGGGAACGAGCCCAGGATGAAGAAGGCGCCGACCTCTTCAACAGCGGGGCCCGCACCGCCGGCGGCGGCGGCAGCGGCGGCGATGCCGATCGTCATGGACACCAGCCAGCCCGCGAGGGCAACGATGCCGCGTTGATGTCCCCTGATGACCGACGGGTTCGTCGAGGACCAGTGCGTCGCCGCGTCGGGCGCCCGATCCGAGTCGGCCCAGTGAAGCCAGGCCGCTCGCACGGAGAACAGACTCACCGCAACCATGAAGAGTACGACGAAGATCCCGAAACTGATGTCTGCCACAGCCCCTCCCCGGCGTCAGCACTGATGAGACGCCCCAGTATCCGCGCGGACTCCCGAAGGTTGCTCGGTCGGGGTCAGCCGCCCGAGAACGTGGCCTTCCCCCATCAGAGACGGCTTGAAGGTCCGGTCTCATCCTTATCAGGTCGATCCCCACTGCCTTACTGACCAGCCAGATACGGGTAGCCACTGCGTGCGCTGTACGTCATATCCGCGGCGTGCCTGCCCTGTCTGCTGCTGTCGGTGTCAGCCGCTGATGTCAACGCCTGCTCTGTTGCCGAGCAGGCCCGACAGCCAACTTCCGGACGACAAGGAGCACGATCACGGCCACTACCAGCCTCGTAGCCTGGGTCGGAATGCCGGAGAGGGACTCCCCGGTGATCAGGCAGCTCAGCACGAAGAACCTGGCCTTGAGAAGTTCAGCCCACCACCCCGAACGGGTAACCCGTACTCGTCCTTCGCATGGGCTGATCCGCCCGGTGGGAGCCGGCGTCAGCACCCCTGAATCGTCAGGTATCCGTATGTCGACGCCGAAGCAGGGCCCCTGCCGGGCCTCCGGCCGCGTTGCCGCCGGGACGGCACGGCGGCGCCGCCCATGATCCGCATCATTGACGTGTCCATTGTCATGATGTGAGGATGCCGGTGATCCAGTCGTGCGACGAGCTCTTCCTGGAGGGGACATGAACAAGCGCAGAGGCGCCTCGGTCGCCGTGGCCGTGGCCGCGACGCTCACCGGGATGCTGGCGCTCGCCGCCCCGGCGGCCGCGAGCGTGCCGTACAAGGTGTATTCGACGAGCGAGGCCTGCAAGACGGCCGGCAAGAAGTTCGTCGACTCCGGCCAGGCCTACCAGTACACGTGCACGTGGGACAGCCCGGGCTTCCTCCTGACGCTCTGGCTCCCCTGACGCCGGGGGAACATCCGCGACCAGGCGGGCGGGCGGCGCCGGACAGGACTCCTGTCCGGCGCCGCCGTCGTGCGGGGGGACCCGGGCCACGCCGACGACCGGCTTTCTCGGGCCCCGTTCAGCGAGGTCTTGACGCCGCCATGCATCGCCCGCAGGTCCTCCGAACAGGGGTTCCGCCCGTGCGGCGCGGCTGGCGTACTGGTTTGCCGGCGCCCGTCGGCGCCGCGCACTCGCGACCTGGCACACCACCGGTGAGACGCCGGACTGGGCAGCGGTGCTGCGGGGCCTGGACAACGCCGCGGCGCGGGCGCTCGCCGGCACCTGGCGCGGCGGAGAACTGCCGTACGGGCTGTACGGGACAGCGGTGGTGACCGGCCCCAACCGCGGAATGGCGAATGCGAAGGCCCAGGGTGCGTATCGCGTCGTGATCAATCCGCGGGATTCACCCTCGTAACGAAAGCTGATCACGCAGCGAACGGGCAGTCGCACTGGATGCGCATGCCGGTCACCCTGTGGGCAGGCCGATCTGGTCGCGTTCGAGCCCGGAGCGCAGCTCCGAGAGGACTTGTACGGCGGCCAGTCCTGAGGGACCGCCGAGGACGTCTGCGGTCAGCTCGGCCAGTGCTTCGGTGAAGGTCGCCTCTGCCGCCTCGACGAGTCGCAGGCCTCCAGCGGTCAGGTCCAGCAGTGATGAGCGGCGATCCGATGGATTGGTTCGCCGCGTGACCCATGCCTGCTTCTCGAGGCGGTCGACGCCCTTGCTGGTCGCGCCGATCCCGATGGCGAATTCGGTGGCGAGGTCCGCCACCCGGGACCCGGGGTGGTCGCGCAGGAAGCGCAGGAACTCGAACTGCGAGGTGACGATCCCGTGCCGCTCGCGAAGGCGGTCGTTCAGCGCGTTGTAGAGGCGTGTCTCGCAGCGGACGAGATCGGCGAAGAAGCCCGGAAGGTCGATCGGGCCACGGCTTGACTTAGATGCCATGGCATATATTCTACCCTGCATGCCACAGCATTTAGTTCCTTGGCATGCACTTGCGATGGAGGCGACAATGAGCAGGCAACAGCGGGCAGAGATCGACGTGATGGTCCGACGGCCTCAGTCGGAGGGCCCTCGGTCGGTGGAGGAGCTCCGCGCCGGATTCAGGGCGATGATGGGGGAAATGATCGTCCCGGCTGGGATCCGCACCCGGAATACGACGCTCGGCGATCGGCCCGCGGTGCTCGTCGAGCCAGTCGACACTCCGAAGGCAGGGACGATCCTCTACTTTCACGGCGGCTCTTACGTGGTCGGTTCACCGGAGACGGCGATGTCGCTGACGGGGAACCTGGTGACCAGAACCGGGTTCAGGGCGTTCTCGCTGGATTACCGGCTTGCCCCTGAGCACCCGTTCCCGGCCGCGATCGAGGACGGGCTGAGCGCCTACCGCGCACTTCTCGACGGCGGCGAAGACCCGTCGGCGACGGTGTTCGCCGGCGACTCCGCCGGCGGCGGCCTCACTGTCACCACCTGCCTCGCCGCTCGCGACGCGGGCCTGCCCATGCCCGCCGCGATCGTGGCGTTCTCCCCAGGACTTGACGGGACCCGGACAGGCGAGAGCATGGACACCAAGGCGAGCATCGATCCGTTCTTCACGCGTGAGGGCCTGGAACACACCGGGGCCATGTATCGCGCGGGACAGGACCCCCACCAGCCCATGCTCAGCCCCGCGATCCTCGCCGACCTGACCGGCTTCCCCCCGATGCTTCTGCAAGCGGGCACCAACGAAATGCTCCTGGACGACTCCACACGCATGGCCGCGCGCGCGAGAGACGCCGGGGTGGACGTCATCCTGGACATCACCGCTGACGTTCCACATGTCTTCCAGGCATTCACCGGCGTCCTGGACGAAGCCGACGAGGCACTGGACCGCGCCGCTCTCTTTCTCAGCCAGCACATCCGCACCAGGGACACGGCACGCACGTCGGCAGGCTGAAGCCCGCAGACGGTCTCATGCGGACCACGGTCAGCACCCTGAGCCCTGGCTCGCCGTTCCTAATCCTGGCGGCCCGCGCCGCGCCCCACCTCGCCCCGAGGGCCGTTCAGGACCCCGGGGGTGCGTTCTCCGTGGGCGGTGGCTCACGCGGGGATGCCAGATCTTCTTGCGTGACACGAGTGCAACTGACCGATGGGCTCGAGCGCACGAGAGATCTTGTCCCAGTCCTGCCGGCCTGCACAGCGGAACGAGGCCCGGATCGGGTGGACCACGCAGGTCTGGGTGACCGCCTGCGGCCGGCGTCGACGAGATGGTCTTGTCGCTGTCCGCGCGCGGCGACATCTCCGCCCACCTCGCGGAGGCCTACGGTGCCAGCGTGTCAAAGCAGACCATGTCCACGATCGCCGACAAGGTCATGGAGGGCATGGCCGAATGGCAGAACCAGCCACTGGACCCGGTTTGCCCGGTGATATTCAGTCAGCCGGCGCTGGCGTTTCTTGACGATCTGCGGTTCGAAGCTGCCGTCGCGGTCGCGCGGGACTGCGATCTGGACCGGGCCGACGTCGGTCGGCACGGTCTCGGCACGGACGCCGTTGCGGGAGTGCCCGCTGCCGGCACCGGCCGGGTCGTGCTTGTCGTATCCGAGGTGATCAGTGATCTCGCCCTCGAGGGCGGACTCCGGCACCCGCTTGGTCAGTTGCTGCAAAAGCCCGCTCTCGCCCGTCAACTGCAGCCCGCTCGCGCGGGCTCGGTCGACCAATTGCCCGATCAACTGCTCATCCAGCACGTCCGCCGACAGCTCGACCGGCCGGACCTCTTCAACCGCCTCGACAGAGGCAGTCACGTCGCTGATCAGGTGTTCTTCCTTGATCGGGATTTAGACCGACCGGCAAATGGATCATGTGAGGCGTCGGGTGGTGGGTCGGGCGTCCCAGCGGTAGCGGCTCGTTGCTCGACGGATCAGTATGCGGAGCGTGAC
>NZ_JARAWX010000033.1:0-87184 GCF_033793585.1 Streptomyces sp. MI02-7b
GAGGGCCTGGACGAGACGGCCGTGAAGGACTACACCGCCGACGCCGGCGACCCCGGCGTGCAGCGGGATCTGCCGGGGGATCAGCCGGACCTGCCGGTCGCCGCCGGCCACTGACGGCCGCCCGCGCGGCCCACGGTCACGGGCCGCCGCCCTGGGACGGGGCGGCGGCCCGTCGTCATGCGGACCGCGCCCGCTCGGGCCGGCGGAAGGTACGGCGGTACGCCTGCGGGGTGGTGCCCACCCAGCGGGCGAAGTGGTGACGCAGCGTCGCCGCGTTGCCGAAGCCCGCGCGCAGGGCGACCGCGTCCACCGTCGCGTCGGTGGCCTCCAGCAGCTCCCGGGCCAGCAGCACCCGTTGGCCGAGCAGCCAGCGGTACGGCGTCGTCCCGGTCTCCTGCTGGAAGCGGCGCGCGAAGGTGCGCGGCGACATGTGGGCGCGGGCCGCGAGCTCGTCGACGGTCACCTCGCGGTCCAGATGGCGCTCCATCCAGCCCAGCACCTCGCCCACGGTGTCGCACCGGGTGCGCGGCAGCGGCCGCTCGATGTACTGCGCCTGGCCGCCCTCGCGGTGCGGCGGCACCACCATGCGACGCGCTATCGCGTTGGCCACGTCACTGCCCTGCTCCTTGCGGACCAGGTGCAGACAGGCGTCGATCCCGGCGGCGGTACCCGCCGAGGTGATCACCGGGTCCTCGTCCACGTAGAGCACGTCGGGCTCCACCTTCACGCGCGGGTAACGCCGCGCCAGCTCCTCGGCGTGCCGCCAGTGGGCCGCGCAGCGGCGGCCGTCCAGCAGGCCGGCGGCGGCCAGGACGAAGACGCCGGAGCAGACGCTGAGTACGCGCGCCCCGCGGTCCACCGTACGGTTCAACGCCCGCAGCAGCTCCGGCGGGTACTCCCGGCGCACATAGGAGTCGCCGGCCGGCACCGCGACCAGATCGGCCTCCTCCAGGCGCTCCAGCCCGTGCGAGGTGCCGATGGTGAAGCCGGCCGGGGAGGTCAGCGTGCGGCCCTCCGCGGAGGCCACCGCGAAGTCGTAGGACGGCAGCCCGTCGTCCGACCGATCGAGTCCGAACACCTCGCAGACCACGCCCAGTTCGAATGGATGGACACCGTCGAGCAGCACCACGGCCACGTTCTGCAGCATGCGCCCAGCATGGCAGAGCCCTGGCAGGATTTCGAGGGAGTGCGTCAGTCCTGCCACTCCCGGCGGGGGCGGGCGAGGAGCACAGTCGAAGGCATGGAAACCCTCCTCGCCACCGTCACCGCACTGGTCTTCTTCCTCCTGTTGGCGCTCGCCGCCCTGACCGGACACGTCCACGACTCCCGGGACGGCCACGACTGGCATGCCTGAACCGGGCAATCTGTAACCGCCCCGACACAACATCTGGTGGCGCCACGGGCGGGCGCCACTAGATGTATGCTCGACTCCGCTGTCGACGCAGGGGAAGCCGGTGGGAATCCGGGACTGCCCCGCAACGGTGTGCGGGCGCCTCGAGGTATGCCCGCGAGTCCGAGTACCTGCCGACGGCACCGTCCGGCGCTCCGTCCGGACGGTGAAGTGTCCGGGCCTCGCGGGTTGGGCCGGCGGACGCGCCGCGGCATGCCCTGCCCTGCGTGCGCCCCGTCTTTCCCCTCGCGTCGTCGCCGTTCGAGGGAGAGAGCACACGTGACCATCGCGCCCGCCGCACCCGCCACCGCATCGGAACCCGCCTCACTGGGAACCGACTTGCTGAGCTCCCTCACGGAGCTGACCGCAGACCTCCCCGACACCGACCCCGGCCGGGTCGCCGCCGCCGCCCTGCGCGGCCGCAGCGCCGCGGCGGACGAGGCGGAACTGCGGGCGCTGGCCACGGAGGCCGCCGCCGGACTGATCTCGGAGGACCCCCAGTACTCGCGCCTGGCGGCCCGGCTGCTGACGACCGCCATCGCCGACGAGGCGGCGGGCGAGGGGGCGGTGTCCTTCTCCGCGTCCATCGCCGTCGGCCACCGCGAGGGCCTGATCGCCGACGGCACCGCCGAGTTCGTGGCCACCCACGCCGCCCGGCTGGACGCCCTGGTGGACGACGCCCTCGCCGGCCGCGCCGACGACCGCTTCGGCTACTTCGGCCTGCGCACCCTGCACAGCCGCTACCTGCTGCGCCACCCGATCACCCGCCAGGTCATCGAGACGCCCCAGCACTTCATGCTCCGCGTGGCCTGCGGGCTCGCCGAGGACCACTCCGGCCGGGCGCTGGACGAGGTCGCCGCGCTCTACGGCCTGATGAGCCGGCTGGACTACCTGCCCAGCTCCCCCACGCTCTTCAACTCCGGCACCCGGCACCCGCAGATGTCCTCGTGCTACCTGCTGGACTCCCCGCTGGACGAGCTGGACTCCATCTACGACCGCTACCACCAGGTCGCCCGGCTGTCGAAGCACGCCGGCGGCATCGGCCTGTCGTACTCCCGCATCCGCTCGCGCGGTTCGCTGATCCGCGGCACCAACGGCCACTCCAACGGCATCGTGCCGTTCCTGCGCACCCTGGACGCCTCCGTCGCCGCCGTGAACCAGGGCGGCCGCCGCAAGGGCGCGGCCTGCGTCTACCTGGAGACCTGGCACGCGGACATCGAGGAGTTCCTGGAGCTGCGCGACAACACCGGTGAGGAGGCGCGGCGTACCCACAACCTCAACCTGGCGCACTGGATCCCGGACGAGTTCATGCGCCGCGTCGACGCCGACGGCACCTGGTCGCTGTTCTCCCCCGCCGACGTGCCCGGGCTGGTCGACCTGTGGGGCGAGGAGTTCGACGCCGCCTACCGCGAGGCCGAGGCGGCGGGCCTGGCCCGCAAGACCCTCCCGGCGCGCGAACTGTACGGCCGCATGATGCGCACCCTCGCGCAGACCGGCAACGGCTGGATGACCTTCAAGGACGCCTCCAACCGCACCGCCAACCAGACCGCCGAGCCCGGCCGCGTCATCCACTCCTCCAACCTCTGCACGGAGATCCTGGAGGTCACCAACGACGGCGAGACCGCGGTCTGCAACCTCGGCTCGGTCAACCTCGCCGCCTTCGTCCTGGACGGCGGCACCGGCGGGGACGTCATCGACTGGGAGCGGCTGGACGCCACCGTCCGCACCGCCGTCACCTTCCTCGACCGTGTGGTGGACATCAACTTCTACCCCACCGGCCAGGCCGCCTCCTCCAACGAGCGCTGGCGCCCGGTGGGCCTGGGCGTGATGGGCCTGCAGGACGTCTTCTTCAAGCTGCGGCTGGCCTTCGACTCCGCCGAGGCCACGGCGCTGTCCACCCGGATCGCCGAGCGCATCATGCTCGCCGCGTACGAGGCCTCCTGCGACCTCGCCGAGCGCCACGGCCCGCACCCGGCCTGGTCCGAGACCCGCGCCGCCCGCGGCGTCCTGCACCCCGACCACTACGCGACCGAGGCGAACTGGCCCGAGCGCTGGGACGCCCTGCGCGCCCGCGTCGCCGCCACCGGCATGCGCAACTCGCTGCTGCTCGCCATCGCCCCGACCGCGACCATCGCCTCCATCGCGGGCGTCTACGAGTGCATCGAGCCGCAGGTCTCCAACCTCTTCAAGCGCGAGACGCTCAGCGGTGAGTTCCTCCAGGTCAACTCCTACCTGGTGGCCGAGCTGAAGAAGCTCGGCGTGTGGGACGCGCAGACCCGCGACGCCCTGCGCGAGTCCAACGGCTCCGTCGAGGGCTTCCACTGGATCCCCGCCGACGTCCGCGCCCTGTACCGCACCGCCTGGGAGCTCCCGCAGCGCGCCCTGATCGACATGGCCGCGGCCCGCACGCCGTACCTCGACCAGAGCCAGTCGCTCAACCTCTTCATGGCCTCGCCCACCATCGGCAAGCTCAGCTCGATGTACGCGTACGCCTGGAAGCAGGGCCTGAAGACGACGTACTACCTGCGCTCCCGCCCGGCCACCCGCATCGCCCAGTCGGCCCGCGCTGCGGCCCCGGCGGTCATCCCCGTTCAGCAGGCCACGCCCGACGCCGACGCGATCGCCTGCTCCCTTGAGAACCCCGAGTCCTGCGAGGCCTGCCAGTAATGAGCTCCACCAAGAACCTGCTCGACCCGGGCTTCGAGCTGACCCTGCGTCCGATGCGCTACCCGGACTTCTACGAGCGCTACCGCGACGCGATCAAGAACACCTGGACCGTGGAGGAGGTCGACCTCCACTCCGACGTCGCCGACCTCGCCAAGCTCTCGCCCGGCGAGCAGCACATGATCGGCCGGCTGGTCGCCTTCTTCGCCACCGGCGACTCGATCGTGGCCAACAACCTGGTGCTGACGCTCTACAAGCACATCAACTCCCCCGAGGCGCGGCTGTACCTGTCGCGGCAGCTCTTCGAGGAGGCCGTGCACGTCCAGTTCTACTTGACGCTGCTCGACACCTACCTCCCCGACCCCGAGGAGCGCGCCGCCGCCTTCGACGCGGTGGAGAACATCCCCTCCATCCGCGAGAAGGCGCAGTTCTGCTTCCGCTGGATGGACTCGGTGGAGTCCATCGACCGCCTGGAGAGCAGGGCGGACCGCCGCCGCTTCCTGCTCAACCTGATCTGCTTCGCGGCGTGCATCGAGGGCCTGTTCTTCTACGGCGCCTTCGCGTACGTCTACTGGTTCCGGTCCCGCGGCCTGCTGCACGGCCTGGCCACCGGCACCAACTGGGTGTTCCGCGACGAGTCCATGCACATGGACTTCGCCTTCCACGTGGTCGACACCGTCCGCCGGGAGGAGCCCGACCTCTTCGACGAGGAGATGGCCAAGCAGGTCACCGCCATGCTGGAGGAGGCCGTCGAGGCCGAGCTGCAGTTCGCCCGCGACCTGTGCGGCGACGGCCTGCCCGGCATGAACACCGACTCCATGCGCGAGTACCTGCAGTGCGTCGCCGACCAGCGCCTGGTCCGCCTCGGCCTGCCGGCCCGCTACGGCTCGGAGAACCCGTTCTCCTTCATGGAGCTGCAGAACGTCCAGGAGCTGACCAACTTCTTCGAGCGCCGCGCCTCCGCGTACCAGGTCGCGGTCGAGGGCTCGGTCTCCTTCGACGACGACTTCTGATCAGCCGTGGGAGCGGGGCCCGGCCCGAGTCGGCCGGGCCCCGCCCGCGGTCACTTCAGGGCGACCGCGTCGGCGGCCGAGGTCACCTGGGCCGTGGTGGTCGTGCCCGGGAAGAACCAGCGCCAGCTGCCCGCGGAGGTCGCGGTCACCTTGGTGCTCAGCGAGCCGTTGCTGCTCGTGGTCGCCGTCTTGACGGTGCTCCACTTCGTGGAGCCGGCCTTCTTGAACTGCAGCTTCACGGGCTGCCCCGCGTAGCCCCCGTACTTCAGGGTCTGCCAGCTCGCCCGCGTGAGCTTGCCCTTGACGGTGAGCTTGCCGCCCCTGGCGACCGGCTCCGGGCCCGCGTCGGTGGTGAGCACCGAGGCGCGCTTGACCTTGAACCGGGCGATGTCGTCGCTGATCCAGTAGTCGCGGTCGTTCGCATTCACCGTGGCGTTGACCTGCCACACACCCGCGACCTGGTTGGCGTTCCAGCCCTCGATCCCGCCCTCGCCGTACGGCCGGATCCACTCCGGGTGGATCGTCATCGTGGCCGTGCACACCGACGTGGTGGCGCTCTTCTTCTCGCAGCGGGTGGCGGTCCAGTCGACGGGTCCGAACCCGTTCGTCGCGTTGAAGGCGCTCACGCGCGAGACCTTCTTGATCCCCGAGTCGTCCCTGATCGTCATGGTGACCGGGAACTCAACGACCTTCTTCGTCCCGACGATCACATTGGTGCCGTGGTCCACCACGGTCTTGGTGATCCGGATGTCGCCCCGGCCCTCCGCGTGTGCGGCCGGTGCGGTCAGGACCACGAGGGCGGCCGCGCCTGCCGCGGCAGCCGTCAGCGCTCTGTTGCGCAATGCCCCTCCCCTGTTCGTCCCCGGCGTGATCACGCCGGGGACGAACAGGGTAGCGACACGAAACGATCAGTCGTTCGGGACGGTCTCGTACTTCGGCGTCAGCTCGGCCATCTGCTTCAGCGCGTCCTTGCGGTCCCGCTTGGAGAGCCGGTCGATGTAGAGGTACCCGTTGAGGTGGTCGGTCTCGTGCTGCAGGCAGCGGGCGAAGAAGCCCGTGCCCTCGACGACGATGTCGTTGCCGTGCAGGTCCTGCCCGCGGCAGACCGCGTAGTCGGGGCGCGGCAGCTCGGCGTAGGCGCCGGGGACCGACAGGCAGCCCTCGTTGCCGTCGTCGAGGACGCGGCGCTCGGCGGGGAGATCGTCGATGACCGGGTTGACGACATGGCCCACGTGGCGGACTCCGTCGTCGTCCGGGCAGTCGTAGACGAAGACGCGCAGGTTCACGCCGATCTGGTTCGCGGCCAGGCCGACGCCCTCGGCGGCGCGCTGGCTGGCGAACATGTCGTCGACGAGGGCGGCCAGGTCGTCGTCGAAGGACGTGACCGGGGTGCACGGGTGGTGCAGGACCGGGTTGCCGACGACCGTGATGGGACGGGCCGTGCCACGGGCGCGGTGGGCCGCCTCACGTTCCTCGGCGTCCGTGACGTCGTCGGTGAATGCGGTCTGCTCGGTGTCCTGCTGCGACATGGTCCGTCGTACGCCTTCCTGGGGCCTGCATCAACGCTCGATAGCCCATCAAGGGTACGTGCACCCGAGCGGCTCAGCAGACCTCTTCGAGATCGCGCCAGTCCCGGGTGTCCGGGCTGTCCGCCACCCAGCTGTCCAGCAGTCCCCGCACCAGCCCGACGGGGGCGGCGATCCCGCACTCCCGCTCAGGGGCCCACAGGGCGCCCGGGCTGCGGTGGCTGAGGTGCCCGGGGTGGCCCGGCTCGCCCTGGTCGTGGGGGTCGCGGGAGGAGTCGGAGCCGTCGTCGGTGGGCATCCGGCTCTCCGAGCACGTGCGGCACAGCAGCCGGACGGAGGACGACCAGTCCTCGGCGGCGTACCCCGCGTCGGCGGCCAGCTGCTCCAGCGCGTCACGGTCGGCCTCGGTGGCCGCCTCCAGCAGCACCAGCCAGGTCGGCACGGGCGAGGGCGCCCACAACTCGATCTCGTCGAAGACCGGGTACGTGGCGCCGTCGGCGGTACGGCGCTCGCCGTGCGGCACGCCGTCGTGCAGGACGACCTCGCCCCAGCGCCGCCCGGAGGACGGCAGCGGGATGCTCAGCACCTCGATGCGGGCCGGGTCGAGCCTGCGGCCCCACACCACCTCGGCCTCGCCCTCCGGGGAGAGCCGCACGGTGGAGCTGCCGAGTTCCATGTCGATCGGGCCGGTGCCGGCGGTGTCGGGCCGCAGTCCGTAGGCCTGCCAGGCGCGCCGGGCCAGCGGCCAGTCCTGCAGCGCGGTGGCGGCGATGCCGACGTTCCACCAGTCGGGGGCTCCGGGGGCCCGGTCGAGAAGGGCGACGGCCCGCAGGCCGGTCGTGCGGGCCTGCTCCCAGTCGTGCCGGAACTTGTGCAGCAGTGCGAGGTTGTACCAGGACTCCGAGCGCCAGGGCTCCAGATCCGCGGCGCGGATGAGGAGCGCGCCGGCGTCCTCGTACCGCCCGTCGCTGATCAGGGTGAACGCGCGATCGGTCGCCTGCCGCCAGGTGGCGGAGGGCCGATGGCGTGCCCTGCCGAAGATCCTCAAGGTGTCCCGCCTGCCGTTCGCTTTCGCTGGTGCTCCACGGTGCCCCGTCCGTCCCCCCACGTCCCGTGCTCAGCGGTGCTCATCAGTCCTCCTTGCCATCGGCAGGGCCCGTCACACACGGCCGGGCTTGCCGGTTTGCCGGCATGGGCGACATGCGTGCCTCTTGGGCGCTCTGCGCCCCTGCGGGCATCCAACCATGCCCCTTGGTACGCCCGCTCATTACCGGCCGGTTCACTGCCCTCCCCTGGCAATGACCCTGGTCAGGGCCTCGACCACGCGGGGGTCGTATTCCTGGGCGGTGTCCAGGCGCAATCGTTCCAGCGCCTGCAGTCCCCGGCCCACGGCGCCCCCGCCCCCGGCCAGGTCCTCGTAGGCGTTGGCCGTACGCACGATCCGCCCGGCGAGCGGCTGTTCGCGGTAGGGATCGGCCTGGCCCTCCACGATCCGGGCGACTTCCTCGGGCGCCCCCGTCCGGCGTACGACGGCCGCTCCCAGCAAGGCGATGCGGCGCCGTTCCGCGGGGTCCAGGGGCGCGGTCGCGCCCCCGGGTACCGGGTCCACGAGGGAGAGTTGGCCGATGTCGTGCAGGAGGGCGGCGTGCTCGACGGCGGCCAGGGCCCGTCCGCCCAGGCCGAGTTCCCTGCCCAGTGCGTGACTGAGCGCGCCGACCCGGCGGGCGTGGCCGGCCGGGGTGTAGCCGGCCAGGTCGGTGGCCCGGGCGAGCGAGGCGACCGTCGCCCGCCGGGTCGCCCGGATCGCCGCGTGCCGCCGGAAGGCCGTCTGCGTCAGCAGCAGCGGCACCGCGCACACCGGCACCGCCCACAGCCCCGCCGCCTCCACCGCCTGCGCCAGCACCGCCCCGCCCGCGCACACCGCCGACCCCACGCCGGGCAGCGCGGCCACCTCGTCCCGCAGCACCGGCGCGAAGGGCTCCCTTGTGCGGGCGGCGGTCAGCCACGCGGCCAGGACGGCGTCGCACAGGATCGTGCTGGCGAGCAGCACCACGGCGTACACCGGATGGCCGCCGCTGCCGCCGTACAGCGGCTGCGCGCAGGCCGCCGCGAAGCCGGTGGTGAGGACCCGCCGGGCGGCGGCGTCCCACGTCCCGCCGCGCACCCGTCCGGCCAGCACGGCGCAGCCGACGACCGTGACCACCACGGGCACCGCCTCGGTGCCCACCAGCGCGTACCCCAGCGCCCCGGCGAACGCCACGGGCGCCGCCTCCCTGCCGTCCGCCTCGGCGACCCGGAGCACCTCGCCGACCACGACGAGCGCCCCGAACACGGCGGCGGACACCGGGTCGGCAACCCCGTGCACGGCCGTCCAGCCCAGCCCGGCGGCTCCGGCGCCGAGGGCGAGGGCGTGCACCACGTGCGCGACCGGCGGGGTCCGCCGGCGGTGGTGGCGACGGCGCAGCAGCGCGGTCACGGCGGCCGTCGCGGCCGTCGCGGGTGTGGCGCGCCGGTGCCCCCGGCCGGACGGCTCGGTCACGCCCGCCGCCCCTTGCCGCCGCGGCGGCCGGTCTCGCGGTCCGCGCCGCCGTGGCCGCGGGCGTGCCGGCGCGGCGCCACGACCCTTCCGGCCACCCGGGTGACGCCGACGGGACCGGGCGCGGCGAAGGGCTCCGGCTCGTCCGTGGTGAGCGCGGGGTTCCAGCCGTCGCGGTCCACGATGCGCACCAGCGCCTCGACCATCTCGGGGTCGAAGTGACGGCCGGAGCACCGGCGCAGCTCCCCCAGTGCCTCGCCGACCTCCCGGGCCGGCTGGTAGGTGCGCGCCGACGTCATGGCGTCGAACGCGTCGGCCACCGCCACCACACGGGCCGAGGAGGGGATGGCGTCGCCGGCCAGGCCGTGCGGATAGCCGGAGCCGTCCATGCGCTCGTGGTGGTGGAGGATCGCCGACCGCGCGTCGTCCAGGAACTCGATGCCCCGCACGATGTCGTGGCCGTAGCCGGGGTGCAGTTCGATGATGCGGCGTTCCTCTGGGGTGAGCGGACCGTCCTTGCGCAGCACGCGCGTCGGGACGCCGATCTTGCCGATGTCGTGCAGGATGCCCGCCAGCCGCAGGGCCTCCACGCGCTCGGCGGGCAGGCCGATCTCGCGGGCGATCAGGGCCGAGGCGCGGCCGACCCGCTCGCTGTGGCCCCGGGTGTAGCGGTCCTTGATCTCGACGGCCTGCACCAGGGCGCGCACGGTGGCCTGATGGGTGGCGCGTTCGCGCTGCGCCTGACCGGCGACCCAGCGCGCGATGTGGGTCGGCAGCAGCGCCAGGACCGCGGCGAGGCTGCCGAACGGGCCCTGCCAGAGCACCGCCGCCAGCAGTCCCACCAGCGCGTACGTCAGGTGCGGTGCGAGGGAGCCGAGCAGGGCGTCCCGCCACGCGGGGACCGCGGGCACGCCTTCGGCGGCGATCAGCACCCCACCGGTCAGCGCGGCCGACACCAGCCAGAACACCAGCGCCGCGCCCGCCGCCGGGAGCAGCAGCCCCGGCAGGCGGTCGGGCGGTCCGCCGTCGAGCAGCCCCCGTGCCCGGGCCGCGGCGTACGCGGCCAGCGAGAGCTGCGCGGCGTGCCACACCCTGCGTACTCCGCGGGGTTCGCCCCGCACCGGCGCGCCCAGCGCACCCGGGACCGCCACGAGGGCGGCCGCGCCCGGCGGCAGCAACATCGCGGCGGCGAACAGCACTGGTGGCAACGGGGCCCCGGCCAGTTCCCCGGCGAGATACAGGGACGCCAGAAGGGCCGCGGTCACCCAGGGGACGCCGTCGTACGGCGCGGTGACGAGCGCGCCGCAGGACGAGAGCACGACGACCGGCAGGTACACCCGCGCCGCCGGCGGAAGTTCCCGCACCACCCGCATCTCACGCACGTGACGAGGCTAGGGGCGCGGTCGCCGCCCGGAGCCGGAGCAGCCGGGATTCCCGCCTTCGGGTGATCCCGCGTGACCTCCCGCGTGACCCGTGGGACGGCGCGGTCCGGCGGTGCCGTGGGGCACCGCCGGACCGGGCGGACGGTGTCCGCGGTGCCTGGCTAGGAGGCGGTGGTGGTCGCGTCCCCGCCCTCGAGCGGGCCGGGGACGGGTGCGACCTCGCCCTCGCGGATCAGCTCGATCCGGGTGAGGACCTTGGACCGCAGGTCCGTGGGGACGTCGTCCTGGCCGCAGCACCGCTTGACCAGCTTCTTGACGGCCTGCTCCAAGCCGTACTTCTCCAAGCACGGGTGGCACTCGTCGAAGTGCTGCTTGAACTTGGCGCAGGCGTCGTCGGACATCTCGTTGTCCAGATACTCGTAAAGATGGTCGAGTACCTCGGAACAATCCGTCTCATGCGCGTTGCCGCAGCTCATGTGCCCGAGCCCTTCTCGTCGCCCGCGCCCGCCGGGACGAGCCCGCGCTCCCGCGCGTAGTCCTCCAGCAGCGAGCGCAGCTGCCGCCGCCCCCGGTGCAGACGCGACATCACCGTACCGATGGGCGTACCCATGATGTCGGCGATCTCCTTGTAGGCAAAGCCTTCGACGTCCGCGAGATACACCGCGATCCGGAACTCCTCCGGGATCGCCTGCAGCGCCTGCTTCACATCGGAGTCCGGCAGGTGGTCCAGCGCCTGGGACTCCGCGGAGCGCAGGCCGGTGGACATGTGCGACTCCGCACGCGCCAGCTGCCAGTCCTCGATCTCCTCCGTGCCGCTGCGCTGGGGCTCGCGCTGCTTCTTGCGGTAGGAGTTGATGAAGCTGTTGGTGAGGATGCGGTAGAGCCACGCCTTGAGGTTGGTCCCCTCACGGAACTGGTGGAAGGACGCGTACGCCTTGGCGTACGTCTCCTGCACCAGGTCCTCCGCGTCGGCCGGGTTGCGGGTCATGCGCAGCGCCGCCGAGTACATCTGGTCGAGGTACTCCAGCGCGTCCCGCTCGAAGCGCGCACTGCGCTCGAGGTCCGACTCCTGGGATACCTGGACCTGCTCCTGTACCTCGGACGTACTGTCGTCAGTGCCGCTGACCGGACCCACCTCCTCCACGACGGTCACGGGGCCGTACACGGACCCCACGCCATCGGAGGATATCCCGGGCGGGATCGGTGCGCTGGTCGTGCCCGCCGCACCACCCATCGCCGGCCACTCGGGCCAGGCCAGGTAAGGCGCCTCGGCACGGGCGCGGCATGCGGCTGTCGCCATGCGGCTTCCTCACTGTACGTACGAACTTTCGTGTGGACGCCTGGCACAACACGGCCCGGTCGCGGCTCATTCCCGAAGTCGCGGGAGGTCCCCCAGCCAGCCCAGCACGGCGTTCGTGAGAATCGTCACGGCCTCCTCCTGGCCCAGGTCCGCGGACTTGGGCACGGCGAATCCGTGGTCGGCGTACGGCACCTCGACCGGCTGGTGGCCGGGCGGGAACTCCTCGGGCCGCCCGAAGGGGTCCCGGCCGCCCTGGACGACCAGCGCCGGGACGCCCGCGCCGGTCAGCTCGTCGGCGCGGGACCGCTCCGGCTTGCCGGGCGGGTGCAGCGGGAAGGACAGCGCGAGCACCGCGGCCGCGCCGAGCGCGTCGGCGGTGCGGCAGGCCACCCGTGCCCCCGCGCTGCGGCCCCCGGCGACGACCGGCAGCCCCGGCGCGGCCAGCGCGGGCCACAGCGCGGTCCAGGCCGCGTCGAGGGTCTTCGGGGCGGGCGCCAGCTTCTTGCCTGCCACCCGCCAGGGCTGCTCGACCAGCGCGACGGTCCAGCCGTGCGGCGGCAGGGCGGCCGCCAGCGCGCGCAGGTCGCGGGCCTCGATGCCGCCCCCCGCGCCGTGACCCAGCGCGACGACGGCGCGCGCCCGGCGCGCCCGGTGCCAGGTGATACGGGCGTCCCCCACCGGGGTGGGCACGGTCTCGACGGTGTCGGAGATCACGTTCACCGTCGCAGTCTGCCACCGCGGACGGTCGGAACAGCTCAGAACAACGTCGCCTCCTCCGGCGCCTCGATCGATTCCACCAGCTCGGGCCCGTTGTTGCGGACGTTGCTGACCTCGGAGCGCACCGGGTACGCGCGCAGCAGCCCGTGACCCGGCGGGACGAGCAGTGCGCGCAGCGCGCCGGGATCGGTGCGGGTGGGGTCGAGCCAGGCGTCCCAGCGGTCGGGGGTGAGCCACAGCGGCATGCGGGGGTGGATGTCGGCCAGGGCGCGCGGGCCCCCGGGGCGCTCGTCGGCGTCGGCGAAGGGCTCGGTGTCGGCCTCGGTGGTGATCACGGCGCAGGTGACCCACCAGGCGCGCGGGTGCTCGTCGGGCAGGGTGCGGTCGCGCCAGAACTCGTAGAGCCCGGCCATCGCGAAGACCGATCCGTCTGCGGGGGTGACGAAGTACGGCTGCTTGCGGGACCGCTTCTTCCTGCCCTGCTCCTCCAGTTGCCGCTCGTCCCTGCCGGTGACCCACTCGAAGTAGCCGTCGGCGGGCAGCAGGCAGCGGCGGGAGGCGAACGGCCGCTGGTAGGACGGCTTCTCGTGCACCGTCTCGGCCCGCGCGTTGATCATCTTCACCCCGACGTCGGGGGACTTGGCCCAGCTCGGCACCAGGCCCCAGCGCAGCGCGCGCAGTTGCCGGACGATCTCGCCGGTCTCCTTGTCGGGGCGCTCCAGCACCGCGTAGGTGCTGTCGGTGGGAGCGACATTCCAGTTGGGGTCCAGCGCCTCGGTGGGATCCCATTTCCGCACGTCGAAGAGGTCGACGAGATCCTCCGGCCGCCGGCTCGCTGCGTATCGACCGCACATGAGTGCCAGATTGCCACGGCGCGCGCACAGCCCGCCGTCATAGGGTGCGGAACCGTGCAGCTCTTCGACTCCCTCATCGGCACCCAGCCCGCGCCCTCCGCCTGGGTGGTCGGTGCGACGGCCGCCGTCGCCCTGGCCGCGGTCCTCCCGCACGGCATATGGCGGCTGTCGCGCAACGCCGTCACCATCGCGCACGAAGGCGGCCACGGCCTGATGGCACTGCTGTCCGGACGCCGCCTGCAGGGCATCCGGCTGCACTCGGACACCTCGGGGCTGACCGTCTCCCGCGGCAAGCCGCACGGCCTCGGCATGATCCTGACCGCCGCGGCCGGCTACACGGCGCCCTCGCTGCTCGGGGCGGGCGGCGCGCTGCTCCTGGCGGCCGGGCACATCACACTGCTGCTCTGGGGCGCGACCGCGCTGCTCCTGCTGATGCTGTTCATGATCCGCAACGCCTACGGCGTGCTGACGGTCTTCGTCACCGGCGGGATCTTCCTCCTGGTGTCCTGGCTGACCGAGCCGCAGGTGCAGGCGGTCTTCGCGTACCTGGTGGTGTGGTTCCTGCTCCTGGGGGGCGTGCGCCCGGTGCTGGAGCTCCAGCAGAAGCGCCGCGGCGGAGCGGCGCCGAGCTCGGACGCGGACCAGCTGGCACGCCTCACCCACACACCGGCCGCGCTGTGGATGCTGCTCTTCTACGCCGTCGCGCTGTTCTCGCTGTTCGGGGGCGGCCGCTGGCTGCTCGGGCTGTAGTCCGCGTGTAGCCCTTGCGGGCGGACCCCTGTTTCCGTCAGGTTTCGTCCGCTTTGTGCGCGATTCAGCCTCACGTTCAACCACTACGCTTGGTTTCCATGACCGGTACCCCCGCGCACACCGCCCTGTGGCCCGCACCGCACGCGTCCGCCCCCGTCGACGCCACGGTCACCGTGCCCGGATCCAAGTCGGTCACCAACCGCGCCCTGGTGCTGGCGGCGCTGGCCTCCGAGCCCGGCTGGCTGCGCCGGCCGCTGCGCAGCCGGGACACCGTGCTGATGGCCGAGGCGCTGCGGTCCATGGGCGTCCAGATCGACGAGGTGGTCAACCCCTACGGCGGCGAGGCGTGGCGGGTCATCCCCGCCGGGCTGCACGGTCCCGCGACCGTGGACGTCGGCAACGCGGGCACCGTGATGCGCTTCCTGCCGCCGGTCGCCGCGCTCGCCGACGGGCCGGTGCGCTTCGACGGCGACCCCCGTTCGTACGAGCGGCCGCTGCACGGCGTGATCGACGCCCTGCGCGCCCTCGGCGCCCGCATCGACGACGAGGGGCGCGGCGCGCTCCCGCTGACCGTGCAGGGCGGCGGGGCGCTGGACGGCGGCGCGGTGTCGATCGACGCGTCCGCCTCCTCGCAGTTCGTCAGCGCGCTGCTGCTGTCCGGCCCGCGCTACAACCAGGGCGTGGAGGTCCGCCACACCGGCCCGACCCTGCCGTCCCTGCCGCACATCCGGATGACGGTGGAGATGCTGCGGCACGCGGGCGCCAAGGTCGACACCCCGGAGAACGGCGGCGAGCCCAACGTGTGGCGGGTCGACCCGAGCGCGCTGCTCGGCGTGGACCTCACCATCGAGCCGGACCTGTCCAACGCCCAGCCGTTCCTCGCTGCCGCCCTGGTCACCGGAGGCCGGGTCGTCATCCCCGACTGGCCGGCCCGCACCACCCAGCCGGGCGACGCGCTGCGCGAGCTGTTCACCCGGATGGGCGGTTCCTGCGAGCTGACCGACGCCGGCCTGGTCATGACCGGCTCCGGCCGGGTGCACGGCATCGACGCCGACCTGTCGGAGGTCGGCGAGCTCACCCCGGGCATCGCCGCGGTCGCCGCCCTGGCGGACTCCGAGTCGGTGCTGCGCGGGGTCGGCCACCTGCGGCTGCACGAGACCGACCGGCTGGCCGCGCTGACCAAGGAGATCAACGGGCTCGGCGGCGACGTCACCGAGACCGAGGACGGCCTGCGGATCCGCCCGCGCCCGCTGCGCGGCGGGGTCTTCCACACCTACGACGACCACCGCCTGGCCACCGCCGGCGCGGTCCTCGGCCTGGCCGTGGACGGCGTGCAGGTGGAGAACGTCGCCACCACCGGCAAGACGCTCCCCGACTTCCCCGACATGTGGACGGCCATGCTGGGCACCACACCGGCCGCCCCCGCGTCCCCGGTACGGGTCTGAGGTCATGCGGCGCTACGGCAAGCACACCGACGAGGACGACGTCCGGTCCCGCCCGAACCCCAAGGGCAACCGGCCCCGCTCCACCATCCGCCCGAAGCACGAGGACGCCGAGGAGGGCTTCGTCCTCACCGTCGACCGCGGCCGGATCACCTGCCTCGTCGACGACCGCACCATCACCGCCATGAAGGCCCGCGAACTCGGCCGCAAGGGCATCGTGGTGGGCGACCGGGTGGGCATCGTCGGCGACCTGACGGGCGACAAGGACACCCTGGCGCGGATCGTGCGGGTCGAGGAGCGCTCCTCCGTGCTGCGCCGCACCGCCGACGACACCGACCCCTTCGAGCGGGTGGTCGTCGCCAACGCCGACCGGCTCGCCATCGTCACGGCCCTCGCCGACCCCGAACCGCGGCCGCGGCTGATCGACCGCTGCCTGGTGGCGGCCTACGACGCCGGGCTGGAACCGCTGTTGGTGCTGACCAAGTCCGATCTGGCCCCGGCGGAAACGCTGCTGGAGACGTACGCGCCGCTCGGCGTCGCCTATGTGGTCACCAGCCACGAGAACTTCGACGAGGAAGCGACCGCGGCCGTCCGCGAGCACCTGGAGGGCCGCGTCACCGCCTTCGTCGGCCACAGCGGGGTCGGGAAGACCACGCTCGTCAACGCCCTGGTGGAGCGTCAGCGCGCGACCGGTCACGTCAACGCGGTCACCGGACGCGGCCGGCACACCACCACCTCGGCGCTGGCGCTGCCGCTCAAAGGCGAGCAGGGGTGGGTCATCGACACCCCGGGCGTACGGTCCTTCGGCCTGGCGCACATCGACCCCTCACGGGTCATCAACGCCTTCCCGGACCTCGTACCGGGCACGGAGGGCTGTCCTCGGGCCTGCAGCCACGACGAACCGGACTGCGCGCTGGACGCCTGGGTGGCCGACGGGCACGCCGAACCCGCCCGGCTCTTCTCGCTCCGCCGGCTCCTTGCGACGCGGGAGCGCAAGGAAGGGGACTGACACCCGATTTCCGGGCATGCTGTGTGATGATCGCTCATCGACAGGACGGAACGGGAGGGCGCTCGATGGCCTGGCTCCTCGTGGTGGTCGCTGGACTCCTCGAAACCGGCTTCGCGGTCTGCCTCAAGCTCTCCCACGGGTTCACCCGTCTGTGGCCGACCATCGCCTTCTGCGTCTTCGCGCTCGGCAGCTTCGGGCTGCTGACCATGTCGCTGAAGAAGCTCGACGTCGGCGCCGCGTACGCGGTCTGGACGGGTATCGGGGCGGCGGGGACCGCGATCTACGGCATGGCGTTCCTCGGCGACGTCGTCTCGACGCTCAAGCTGGTCTCGGTCGCGCTCGTCGTCCTGGGCGCCATCGGTCTCCAGCTGTCCGGCTCCGCGCACTGACCGCACGTCGGGCCTGCGGCCCTCCCGGGTCAGGCGGCGCCCACCCAGCCGCGCCCGAGCATGCCGCGCACCAGGCGGGCCACCCGAAGGCACGCATCCTCGTCGGTGGCCAGCGGCGCCATGACGTACGACACGCCGACACGCACCGCCGCCTCGCTCGCCCAGGCGAGCTCGGCCGGGTCCAGTTTGGGAAAGCCGCGTTCCAAGGTCGCGGCGGCACGGGTGCGCAGCGCGGCGAGCACCTCGGTGGGGGTGAGCGGAAGGTCGCTCCTTCGCGGCCGCGCCCCGGGCGAACGGGGCACGGGGACACGGGTGATGGCGGCGGCCGGGACGCGGCTCCCGCGGCAGCCGGTCAGAACGGCGCGCACCAGGGGATTGCGGCGGGCCTCCTGCAGGAGCCGGCCGGTGGCCGCGGCGAAGCAGTCCCCGGGGTCGCCGCCCTGGTCGGCGGCGGCGGACAGGACGCGTTCGACACCGGCGACGAGCACGTCGGCCTCGCGCCGCGCCAGCGCCCGGGCCAGGCCCTCCTTGCTGCCGAACTCGTTGTAGAGGGTCTGCCGCGACACTCCGGCGGTCGCCGCGATGTCCACCATCCGGATCGTCGCCCACGACCGGGCGGACAGCGCGGCCAAAGCCGCGTCGAGCAAGGATTCGCGCGCTGTCGGCATGATTGCCTCCAAGCCGTGGTAAAGCGGCCGTGCGCAAAGAATTGACGTGCTGTCGGTTCGTGTCAACCCTCCGCGCGCACCCTGCGTGACCCCGACAGGGTGCGATCGATACTGTTCGCTCCATGCCGGACTTCAACGACGACCTGCGCCTCGCGCACATCCTCGCCGACGCCGCCGACGCGGCGACCATGGAGCGCTTCAAGGCCCTGGACCTGAAGGTCGAGACCAAGCCCGACATGACGCCGGTCAGCGAGGCGGACAAACGCGCCGAGGAGCTGATCCGCAGTCAGCTCGGCCGCGCCCGGCCGCGCGACGCGGTCCTCGGCGAGGAGTACGGCTTCGAGGGCACGGGCCCGCGCCGCTGGATCGTCGACCCGATCGACGGCACCAAGAACTACGTCCGGGGCGTGCCGGTGTGGGCCACGCTCATCGCCCTCATGGTGCGCGGGGAGCACGGCGACGAAGGCGTGGTCGGCGTGGTCTCTGCGCCGGCACTGGGCCGCCGCTGGTGGGCGGTGAAGGGCGGCGGGGCGTACACCGGGCGCAGCCTGTCCTCCGCCACGCGCCTGCGGGTGTCCCGGGTGAGCCGGCTGGAGGACGCCTCGTTCGCGTACTCCTCGCTCAGCGGCTGGGAGGAGCAGGGACGGCTGGACGGCTTCCTGGACCTGACCCGTTCCTGCTGGCGCACGCGCGCCTACGGCGACTTCTGGCCGTACATGATGGTCGCCGAGGGCTCGGTGGACTTCTGCGCCGAGCCCGAGCTGAGCCTGTGGGACATGGCCGCCAACGAGGTCATCATCCGGGAGGCGGGGGGCCGCTTCACCAGCCTGGACGGCACGGACGGCCCCTACGGGGGCAATGCGGCGGCCTCGAACGGACTGCTGCACGAGCAGATGCTCGGTTTCCTGAACCGCACCTGAACCGCACCCGGCACGGGCCGCCCCCGTACACCACCGATCACCCTCCGCACGCCCCTTGCTGCGCGACGTCCCGCATGTGAACATGAGAATGCGTGAGCTTGTGAATTTGTGAAACAGTTCTCAAGACGGCCCACGACGCAGCCAAGGGGTATCCCATGCTCGTACGCGAAGCCATGAGCACGGTCGTTCTCACGATCGGCCCGGCTCACACCCTCCGCCAGGCCGCCCGACTGATGTCCGCCCGCAAGGTGGGTGCGGCGGTCGTCCTCGATCCCGACACCTGCGGGCTCGGCATCCTCACCGAGCGCGACATCCTCAACGCGATCGGCGCGGGGCTGAGCCCCGACGGCGAATTCGCCGCCGCCCACACCACCACCGACGTCGTCTTCGCCGCACCGCAGTGGACCCTGGAGGAGGCTGCCGCCGCCATGGTGCGCGGCGGTTTCCGTCACCTGGTGGTGATGGAGGACCGCAACGCGGTCGGTATGGTCTCCGTCCGCGACATCGTGCGCTGCTGGCACCCCGCGCATTCGGCGGCCGCCCTGGCGGGCTGAGGGCGCGGGATGACCGGTATGGGATCGGAGGGGTTCAGGTGCCTGGACGCACCTGAACCCCTCCGGTTCTGTTACGGCAAGCGCCCGTCAGCCGCGCAGGGCCTGGACCGCGGCCTCCAGCCGCTTGCCGTAGTCCTCGTCCGCCCGGCGGAAGTTGTCGATCGCCCGCTCGGCGATGTCGTCGCGCGACACCTTGGCGATGAAGCCGGCGAGGTTGGCGATCAGACGCTCCTTCTCACCCTCCGACATCAGCCGGTAGAGGTCGCCCGCCTGGACGAAGTCGTTGTCCTCGGCGTGCGAGGGCGCCTCGTGGTTGCCGGTCCAGCCGGTCACCGCGGTGGACGACCACAGCGGGCTGCCCGTCTGGGCCGGGCCGCCGAAGCTGTTCGGCTCGTAGTTCTTCGCGCCGCCGTGCCGGCCGTCGTAGGCGTGGCCGTCGCGGCTGTTGGTGCGCGCCTCGGTGGCGTGCGGGCGGTTCACCGGCAGGTGGTCGGCGTTGATGCCGACGCGGTAGCGGTGCGCGTCGCCGTACGCGAACAGCCGGCCCTGCAGCATCTTGTCGGGGGACGGGCCGATGCCGGGCACGAAGTGCGCCGGGGAGAAGATCGACTGCTCGACCTCGGCGAAGATGTTCTGCGGGTTGCGGTTGAGCTCCAGCTTGCCGATCTCGATCGGCGGGTAGTCCGCGTGCGGCCACACCTTGGTGAGGTCGAACGGGTTGAAGCGGTAGGCCGCCGCCTGATCCGCGGGCATGATCTGCACCTGCACGGTCCAGGTCGGGAACTCGCCGCGCTCGATGGACTCGCGCAGGTCGCGCTGGTGCGAGTCGGGGTCGAGCCCGGAGACCTGGACCGCCTCGTCGGTGGTCAGGTTCTTGATGCCCTGGTCGGTCTTGAAGTGGTACTTGACCCAGAAGACCTCGCCGGCCTCATTGGTCCACTGGTAGGTGTGCGAGCCGTAGCCGTTCATGTGGCGGTAGCTCGCCGGGATGCCGCGGTCACCGAACAGCCAGGTCACCTGGTGGGTCGACTCGGGCGACAGCCCCCAGAAGTCCCAGACGTTGTCCGCCTCCTGGGAGCCGGTGTACGGGTCGCGCTTCTGGGTGTGGATGAAGTCGGGGAACTTGATGGCGTCCTTGATGAAGAACACCGGGGTGTTGTTGCCGACGAGGTCGTAATTGCCCTCCTCGGTGTAGAACTTCAGCGCCCACCCGCGCGGGTCGCGCACGGCGTCCGCCGCGCCCAGGTTGCCGGCGACGGTGGAGAACCGCAGGAAGGTCTCGGTCTGCTTGCCGACCTCCGACAGGAAGTTCGCCCGGGTGTACCGCGTGACGTCGGCGGTCACCGTGAAGGTGCCGTACGCTCCGGCGCCGCGGGCGTGCACCACGCGCTCCGGGATGCGCTCGCGGTTGAAGTGGGCGAGCTTCTCCAGCAGCAGCTGGTCCTGGATCAGGACCGGTCCGCCGACCCCCGCGGTCTCGCTGTTCTGGTTGTCCGCGACCGGGGCCCCTGCCTCGGTCGTCAGCGGGCCGGTCTTGTGAACCGTCACGTCCTTCTCCCTGCGTTCGTCTGTGCCGTGGCTGTCGCCGGAACCGATCCTACGATAGACAAGGTCCAAGTCAAGAAGGGGGCCAAAGTCGTACGGGTTCGGAACACGGACCGCCGCTGTTAAGCTGGATCCATCCCACGGATAGGTGAAACGCAATGAGTGACCTGCTGGAACGACTGCGCGGACGTGGCTGGCGGATGACCGCGCAGCGGCGCGTCGTGGCCGAGGTCCTCGACGGCGAGCACGTCCACCTGACCGCCGACGAGGTGCACGCGCGGGCCGCGACCCGGCTGCCGGAGATCTCCCGGGCCACGGTCTACAACACCCTGGGCGAACTGGTCTCGCTCGGCGAGGTCATGGAGGTCGCCACCGACGGCCGCGCCAAGCGCTACGACCCCAACGCGCACCACGCCCACCAGCACCTGGTGTGCTCCCGCTGCGGCACCATCCGGGACGTCCACCCCGCCGGCGACCCGCTGACCGACCTACCCGACAGCGAGCGCTTCGGGTTCACCGTCTCCGACGTCGAGGTGACCTACCGGGGCCTGTGCCCCGACTGCGCCTGACGCTGCGCGGAACGGAGCCGTTCCGCCGCCTTCCGCACGGCGGGCTCCGGCCGCGTCCAGCCGAACCACACGGTCTCCGGCGGCACCTCCCCGGCCACCTTGGCAAGCGCCTCGATGGCCTCCCTGGCCACGCCCGGGTCCACGTCCGTCGCCAACGGCCCCAGCAGGCCGACCAGGTCCTCACGCGGCGCCAGGCGGCCCACGGCCCGCACCGCGGCCCGCCGTACCGCCGGCGGCCACGGCGTGCGCGCCTCCCGGACCAGCCGCAGCAGCAGCGGCACGTCCGTACCGTCCCCGCACTCCCCCAGCCCGAGGGCCAGCCCGGCGACCATCCGCGACGGGCTCTGCGGCCCGCAGCGCACCAGCTGCCTGCGGTACGTCAGCGCCGGCGGCTCACCCCTGCTGTACAGCCGCCAGCGGGCCTGCGCCCGCACGATCCGCGCCGGGTCCGCCAGCGGCGCCGTCAGCCGCGCCGCGGGAACGTCCTCCGGCAGCGCCGCCACCGCCAGCTCCCGCACCGCCGCGGACCGGGCCCACAGCAGCCGCCCCGCCTGGTCCGGGTCCAGCTCCAGCAGCCGCTGCGCGCACAGCCGCCGGCACACCTGGTCCGGGTCGCGCAGCGCGGTACGGACCAGATCGCCGCGTACGAACTCCCCGAGCTCCAGGGCCAGTTCCACGCCGAACCGCCGGGTCAGCGGCTCCTCGTCGGCGGCCAGCGCCCGCACCGCCCGCCGGGCCTCCGGGGCCGCGAGCACCTCCCGGTACGCCTCCAGCGCCCCCGAGGACCGGCGCCTGCCCCGCAGCCGCAGCAGTATCCGCACCGCCGCGGCCGCCTCGTCCGGCGCGGACCGCAGCGCCAGCGCCCCCACGGCCCGCTCCCGCACCGGGTCCACCCAGTCCGCGGTCCGCAGCGCCAAGGCGGTGGCCACCAGCGGACCACCCGTGTGCGCCAGGCCCTCCACTGCGGCCTGCCGCGTGCGGCCCTCCCGGTCCATGGCGGCCAGCAGCAGACGCAGCGGATCGGCCTCCCCCGCCGCCGGCGGCCGCTGTCCCTCCACGGTCCGCGCGGCACGGTCCAGCGACAGCCACAGCCCCGGTGGCGCCTCGCCCAGCGCCTTCAGCGCGGCCCCCTGGTCGTACGCGGCACCCTCCCCGGCCTCCGCCGCCGCCCTCAGCTCCGCCAGCAACTCGGCCACCGCACCGGACGCGCACAGCCGCCCCCACCGCGTCACGTCCCTGAGTTCCGCCGGCCGCCGCTTACGCCGCCTGCGCAGCAACCCCGCCTCCTCGCGCCGCCGCCCTCGCCACGCCTCCAGCATCCTCCGGCGCGCCGGGACCACGGCGAAAGGTTCACGCGCTTTTGCCCGATCCATGCCTGGGCTGTACCCGGGGCATACAAGAAGGCCCGGAAGCCGTTGGCTTCCGGGCCTTCTCATCAGTAGCGGGGACAGGATTTGAACCTGCGACCTCTGGGTTATGAGCCCAGCGAGCTACCGAGCTGCTCCACCCCGCGTCGTTGTGTCCCTAGAGTAACCTCCCGGCCCTGAGCAGCGCAAATCCTTCCCGGGGGGTTGGGGGGGCTTTCCCCGCCCGCCCTCCCGGGTGCCCTGTGAAGTCAGGGCGCCCCGACGCGCGTGCGGGGTGGGCCGGGTGCGGGGCCTCCGGGGCTGCACGTCCTGGACTGGGATATTTACGCGCCTTTCCAGCACCTGCTCATCCCGTCCCTGCCCGGATGGTGCGCACAAATATCCCGCACCGTCCAGAACATCCACCCCTCCGACCCCGCCCCCTCCGTCTCGTATCGCGCCTGATCCCCGGAGGGGGGTGAGAAGGCGGTCCGGGTGACCGCGGTGGCTGACTCCGCCCCTTCGGCTTGCCGCGCCATGGCTGCGCACTTGGACGGCGTTGCGCCAGCGGGCGGCCCCAGGCACGGTGCCGCTTCCACCCCCCACCGGGGATCAGGCGCGACAACCTACGGAGGGGGCGGGGTCGTAGGGGTGGGCGTTCTGGACTGTGGAGCATATTTGGGTGCATGACCCGGGGTGATCAACGGCGAGTGCCCGAGGCACCGAAATGTGCTGTCCAGAATGGCCAGCCCCGGAGGCCCCGACCCCGGCACCCCACGAAACGCGCGCCGGGGTCACTGACTTCACAGGGCACCCGGGAGGGCGGGCGGGGAAAAAAACCTACGCGGACAGTTCGTGCTCCAGCGCGTCCGTGAGGCGCGCAGCCCGCTCCGCGACCTCCACCGGCCCGCACTCGACCGCCCGCGCACACCACGCCTGCGCATCCGCGAGCTGCCCGTGCCGCGCGGCCAGCAGCGCCAGCCGGAGCGCCGCACGCCCGTGCCCCGCGTCGGCGGCCCGGGTCCACCACAGGGCCGCCTCCGGCTCCGCGCCCTCGCGGGCGAGGAGGAGCCCGAGGTTGAATGCCCCGTTGCGGCTGCCCCCCTCCGCGGCCTCGCGGTACCAGTGGGCGGCGTCCACGACGTCCCCGCGCCGGGCGGCGCACATGCCGAGCCGGACCTGGGCACGCCGGTGCCCCTGGCCGGCGGCGCGCGCGTACCACTCCTCCGCCTCCGCGGCCGCGTCCTCCGTACCCTGCGCGTCCAGCAACGCGCCCAGCCGGAAGGCCCCTTCGGGGCTGCCGCCGCCCGCGGCGCACCGCAGGTGCCGCTCGGCGCCGTGCGGGTCACCGTCCTTCTGCAGGGCGATCGCGACCTGCAGCGCGGCCTCGCTGTGCCCGCTGGCGGCCGCCCGCTCGTACCAGCGCCGCGCGGTGCCGTCGTCGCCCCGCCCGGCGTACAGGATGCCGAGGTTGAAGGCGGCGTCGACGCTGCCCGCCTCCGCGGCCTTGGAGAACCACGGCTCGGCGCCCGCCGCGTCCCCGCGCTGCAGCAGCAGCACGGCGAGGGCGTTGGCCGCCTCGCGGTGCCCGGTGTAGGCCGCCTTGCGGTACCACTGCTCGGCCTGGGCCGTCCGCCCCTGGCCGGCGCAGAGCAGGCCGAGGTTGAAGGCGCCGTTGACGTCGCCGGCCTCCAGGGCGGCCCGGTACCACCGCTCGGCGGTCTGGGTCTCGCCCTCCTGCGCGTGCAGCGCGCCGAGCGCGTTCGCGGCGTTGCCGTCACCGGCGTTGGCGGCTCGCCGCCACCAGGTGGCGGCGCCGTCGACGTCGCCGGCGTCGCGCAGCAGGAAGCCGAGCGCGCAGGCGGCGCGCGGCTCGCCGTCCCGGGCGGCGGTGAGGTACCAGCGCCTGGCCTCCTCGTACTCGCCGCGCTCCTCCAGCAGCGTGCCGAGGCGCAGCGCGGCGCGGCGGTGCCGGCGGGCGGCGGCCTGCCGGTACCACTGCTCGGCCTCGCGCTCCTCGCCGCGCTCGGCGCAGATGCGGGCCAGCCGGTAGGCAGCCTCGCGGTGCCCGTGCTCGGCGGCGGCGTGGAACCAGCGCTCGGCGCCGACGTCGCGCCGGTGGTCGAGCAGGTCGGCCAGCGCGTACGCGCCCAGGGTGTGCCCGGACTCGGCGGCCTGCCGCAGCCAGTACTCGGCGCCGGGCTCGTCACCGCGCTCGCGGAAGTGCCGGCCGAGCGCGTGCGCTGCCGCGGCGGAACCGGCGACGGCGGCGATGCGCCACCAGCCGGCGGCCTCCTCGGCGTGGCCGCGCTGGTGCAGCAGCAGTCCGAGGTTGTTGGCGGCCGGCCGGTCTCCCCCGGCGGCGGCCGCGCGCAGGTACGGCTCGGCCCCCTCCAGGTCGCCACGGCGCAGCAGCAGGGTGCCCAGGACGCTCGCCGCGGCGATGTCGCCGTGCTCGGCGGCCCGCCGGTGGCGCGCCTCGAGTTCGGCCTCCTCGCGGGCCTCCAGGCTCTCCTCGTCCGGCAGTTCGGACTCGATGAGCCGGTCCTCCTCGGCGGACCCCACGCGCGGGCCGGGCAGCAGCTCGGCGACGGTCGGCGCGAAGGCAGCCGTCTGCGCGGGAACGGACGCGGGCAGGGTCGTTCCGCCCGCGGACCCGCTGTCCGGGATCCGACGAGTTTTCAGCAGCCTTGCACCATCCCCCATGAGGTCCATCGTCGCACCACCCGTACCCGCAGTACACCTGGTATGCAACAACCCTGCGGGGTTGGGACAGTCCCAGGAGGTCACTTCAGCGTTTTGTCGACTTCCCGACATCAACCCCGACGAAACCTCTGCGCGCGCAGTTCCCCCGTACAAGTGAAAGGGTCCGGAGCCTAGTTGACTCCGGACCCTCTCGAACAGTAGCGGGGACAGGATTTGAACCTGCGACCTCTGGGTTATGAGCCCAGCGAGCTACCGAGCTGCTCCACCCCGCGTCGTTGTGTCCCAACCGTACCACGACGCGGGGAGTGCCTGCTCAGCCCGTTTTCTCCGCCTGCTTCTCGGCCTCCTGCGCCCGCTGCAGCGCCTCCGCCAGATCCTTCTGGGCCTGGCCGTACGCCGCCCAGTCGCCGGCCTTCAGCGCCTTCTGGCTCGCGTCGTACGCCGCCTGGGCGTCCGCCAGGGCCTGGGCGACCGTCGCGTTGGACGGGGGCGGCGCGGTGCCCGTGCCGCCGGTCTCCGGTGGCGGCGCGGTCCCGCCGTCCGCCGTACCGAAGACCGCGTTCAGCGCCTGACCGAG
Organism: Streptomyces sp. MI02-7b; assembly: GCF_033793585.1. Taxonomy (NCBI): domain Bacteria; kingdom Bacillati; phylum Actinomycetota; class Actinomycetes; order Kitasatosporales; family Streptomycetaceae; genus Streptomyces; species Streptomyces sp. MI02-7b. Next base: position 25,858 of record NZ_JARAWX010000033.1, read on the forward strand.
GGTGTCCTCGAACTCCACCTGCCCGCCGTACCAGACCAACACCTTCTTCAGCAGCGGGTAGTCGAAGTCGGCACCGCGCAGATAGACCGGCTCCACGTAGAGCAGACCGCCGTCGAGCGGGATGGTGAGCAGATTGCCGTACTCGACGGTGGAACCGCCGCCGCCGCTCAGCAGCTTGATCTTCTCCGCCACGTCGGGATCGGAGTTGAACTGGCTCTGCACCTGCTGCGGGCCGTACACCCGGCTGTTGGACAGTCTGAGCAACCGGATCGTGCCGTAGTCCGCGCTGGTGGCGTCCGCGTCGACCGCCATGAAGGCGCCCAGGTTGTCACGCCGGTTGAGCGTGTAGGTCGTCGTCAGCGAGAACGTCTGGGCGGCCTGGTCCGGCATGCGCAGGCTCAGGTAGTACGGCGGCACCGCCTTGCCCGTCTTCGTCGCCGGGTCGTTGGGGACCTGCCACACCTCGCTGCCGCTGTAGAAGGTCGACGCCTTGGTGACGTGGTAGCGCGTCAGCAGCTGGCGCTGCACCTTGAACAGGTCCTGCGGGTAGCGCAGATGGGCCATCAGGCCGGCGCTGATGCTGCTCTTGGGCTGCACCGTGTGCGGGAAGGCCTTCATCCAGGTCTTCAGCACCGGGTCCTTGTCGTCCCACTGGTAGAGGGTGACGTCACCGGTGAAGGCGTCCACGGTCGCCTTGACCGAGTTGCGGATGTAGTTGACCTGGTTCTGCTGGGCCAGGACCGCGCGCTGCCCGTCGGTCAGCGAGTCCGCCGTGGTGTCGCCGAGCGTCGTCCGCGACGAGTACGGGTAGCCGTTGCTCGTCGTGTAGGCGTCCACGATCCACACCACGTGGCCGTCGACGACGGCCGGGTAGGAGTCGCCGTCGATCGTCAGCCAGGGCGCGACGGCCTCGACGCGCTCCTTGGGCGTGCGGTTGTACAGGATCCGCGAGTCGTCGCCGACGGCTCCGGAGTAGAAGATCTGCGGGTCCCCGAAGGCCACCGCGTACGCGGCCCGGGTCACCGGGTTCTTCAGGCCGACACCGCTCTTGCCGGTGTAGGTGTACGACTTCTCACCGTCGTCGTTGGTGTTGTAGTCGATCTCCGGCGTGGACTTGTCGCCGACGATGGACCACTGCTTGGTCCTCTCGCCGTAGTAGATCCGCTGTTCGTACCTGCCGAGGTCGCCGGTGGTCGGCAGTTCGGACTCGGTGAAGACGGGCTCGCCGCGCGTGGTCTCGTCGCCCTCGGTCGCGGTGGTGCCCTTGGCGGCGACCAGGCCGTAGCCGTGCGTGTACTTGAAATGGTCGTTGATCCAGCTGTGCTGCGGGATGCCGGCGAGGTTCAGCTCGCGCAGGCCCACCACGGTGTCCTGCTCCTTGCCCTGCACCTTGTAGCGGTCCACGTCGAGCGTGGAGGGGAAGGAGTAGTAGCCGCTCGCCTTCTGCAGCTGCTGGAACGTCGGCGAGACCACGTTGGGGTCGAGGAGCCGGATCGACGCGGTGGTGTCGGCGTCCGCGCGCAGTTGCGCCCGTTGCGCCGGGTCCTTCTGATCGGCCGGGTTGCTGCCCGCGTAGTCGGACACCTTTGTGCCGTCGATGTCGTACGCCTGGCGCGTGGCGTTGATGTTCTTCTGGATGTACGGCTGCTCCTTGGCGGCCTCGTTCGGCTGCACCTGGAACTTCTGCACGATCGCCGGGTAGAGCCCGCCGATCAGGATCGCCGACAGCACCATCAGGCCGAAGCCGATCAGCGGCAGCGACCATGTACGCCGCCACAAGGTGGCGAAGAACAGCAGGGCGCAGATGATGGCGATCGCGAAGAGGATCGTCTTGGCCGGCAGATAGGCGTTGGCGTCCACATAGCGCAGCCCGGTCCAGTCACCGGACTTGAGGTTGCCCGACTTGACCGCCAGCGAGTACCGGTCGAGCCAGTAGGCGACCGCCTTGAGGCTCACGAACAGGCCGAGCAGCACTGACAGGTGGCCGGTCGCCGCGGCGGTGGCGCGGCCGCCCGGGGAGGTGATGCGCAGCCCCCCGTACAGGTAGTGCACCAGGGCGGAGGCCAGCAGCGAGAGCACGACCGCCGCGAAGCCGAAGCTCAGCAGGAAGCGGTACCAGGGCAGCTCGAAGGCGTAGAAGGAGACGTCGACGTGGAACTGCGGGTCCGTGGTGCCGAACGGGGTGGAGTTCGTCCACAGCAGCCATGTCCGCCACTGGCTGGAGGCGGACGCTCCCGCGATCAGTCCCACCAGGGCGCAGACCGCGAGCAGCACCCACTTCTTGTAGGGCGCGATGCCCATCCGGTAGCGGTCCAGGCTCTGCTGCTCCAGCGACATCGCGCTGAGCGGCGGCCGCAACCGGTGCGCCAGGTAGACGTTGACGCCGACGGCCACCGCCATCAGCAGGCCGAAGACGAAGAACAGCCCGACCTTGGTCCACAGCGTCGTGGTGAACACCGAGGAGTAGTGGACGGATCGGTACCAGAGCCAATCGGTCCAGAAGCCGGCGAACATGACGAAGGCCATGGCCAGTACGGCCAGGACCCCCAGCGTCATGAGCAGCGTCCGGGCTCGCCGCGACGGGCGCCCCGCTCTGATCCGCGGCCCGTGCGGACTCCCGCCACGGTCCGGCATCTGGAATACCAAGGTGCGCACCTCAAGAGTCGGTCTCCGGCGGACGCCCGGCCGGCGCCCACTGATGCAACTTACTCACGGTTTACACAGTTCCCCAAGGTGCTCGATTGGGGATGCGGGTCACAGAACAGGCAGGATGTTGGGCATGTCCAATATTGAGTCCGGCGGCGCCCCGCTCGCCGCGAACCCGCTGACCCAGGCCGTCCTGGAGATCGACGACTACGCGTCCGGTCTGGGCTGGGACCAGCCCGCCCGGCTCTTCGCGCTGGTCGACACGGACCGGCTGCGTGTACAGGAGCCGGGGCTGGCCGACGAACTCGGCCTCGCCGAGCAGACGGCGGGCGCGCTGACCCCGATCGAGCAGGACGAGCTGCCGGCCGGCACGCCGCTCGACGAGTTCCTGGCCACGATCGCGTGGCCCGAGGTGGTCAGCGGCTGCGCGCTGACCGTGGAGCGGCTGATGCTGCCGCCGTCCGCCGAGCAGGCCATCCCCGACGGCCTGGACGAGGACGCGCTGGGCGCGTGGGTCGCCGCGCATCCCGAGCGCCAGGAGGTGCGCATGACGGTGGCCGTGCTGCGCGACGGCGCCCGGGAGTCCGCCGTGCGGCTGCGCTCCAAGGACTCGCCGACCGAGGTGCTGACCGGCGCCACCCTGGTGCCGGGGCTGGCCGAGGCGCTGTCGGCGACGTTCGAGGAGTGACCGCGCGGGGGAAGCCCGCACCGGCCCCGGCCCGCCGCGTCTCAGGTCGCCGAGCAGCTCGGCAGGTCGGCGGTCTTCCCCGCGCGGATGTCCTTGAGGGCGTCCATGGCGTCGTCGATGGTCTTGACCTTGACCAGAGTGAGGCCGCTCGGGGTGTCCTGGGCGGCCTCGGCGCAGTTGTCGGCCGGGGTGAGGAAGTACTCGGCGCCCTTGTCGCGTGCCCCGATGGTCTTCATGTCTATGCCGCCGATGGGGCCGACCTTGCCGTCGTCGTCGATGGTGCCGGTACCCGCGACGAACTTGCCGCCGGTGAGGTCCCCGGGGGTGAGCTTGTCGACGATGCCGAGGGCGAACATCAGGCCGGCACTCGGTCCGCCGACGTCGGCCAGCTTGATGTCGATCTTGAACGGGAGGGTGTGCCCCACGCCGGCCTGGATGCCGACGATCGCGCGCCGCCTGCCGTCGTCGTCGGACGTGCCCGTCGTGATGGTGACGTCCCGGGCGGCGTCGCCCTTGGCGCCCTTGGGGACAACGGTGAAGACCACCTTCTGTCCCGGCTGGTGCTTGGTGACCAGCGTGGCGACGTCGCCCGCCGCCTTGACCGGGGTGCCGTCCACCGCCTTGATCACGTCACCGGCGTGCAGCTTGCCCTCCGAGGGGGCGCCCTTCACCACGGTGGAGACGATCACCTGGGAACCGACCGGTATCCCCAGCTCCTTCAGGGCGGCGACCTTGGCGCTGTCCTGGGACTGGGTGAACTCCTCGGCGTTCTCCTGGTCCGCCTGCTCGGCCGTCTGCCCCTGCGGGTAGAGCGTGTCGTGCTCGACGACCTTCTGGTCGTGCGACAGCCAGCCGGCCACCGCCTCGACCAGGTTCATGGAGTAGTCCGCGCTGGTCACCCGCACCGTGGTCATGTTCAGGTGCCCGGTGGCGGGATAGGTCTTGTGCCCGGAGATCTGCAGCACCGGGGCGCCGTCGTGCTCGCCCAGCGTGTTGACGGTCGGCCCCGGCGACATCTCCGCGTACGGGACGCGCATCAGCAGCGCAATACAGAGCAGTGCTATGAGCGTCAGGGTCGACGCGAGCAGCGTCGCGGTGCGGCGTGGCATGGAACGACAGTACGGTACGTGACCGGCAGGCGCCCTGCGGGCCCTCAGACCCTGCCCGACTCGGAGCGCTGCATGGCCTCACGGAACCGCTCGTACCCGGCGAGCGAGGCGCCGTCCCCCGTCGAGCGCGTACGCGCCGCCCAGCTTCCCCAGACGGCGGCGGCGACAGCGGCCAACACCGGAATGAGCAACCATGCGAGCGCCGCCACTGAGGCCTCCCGTATGCGCAAGAGGATCGCGCAGTCGATCAAGAAACTATGAGCAGACTAATCGTTTGCTGCTATAACGTTCCGAGCGGGTCCAGGGTTACGCAACCGCAGGTAGACCGTCCGATGGACGATGAATGCCAGCACACCAGTTCGAAGGTGTCGGCGGGCCTCCTCCGCGGCAGGTCGCCCCCGGCCCTTTCGCTCCCGGCGCTCAGTGCGCGCAGGAACCCACCCACTCCTCGGTACCGTCGGCGAACTCCTGGTGCTTCCAGATCGGCACCTCGCGCTTGAGGTCGTCGATCAGCCGCCGGCACGCCGCGAAGGCCTCCGCCCGGTGCGGGCAGGAGACGGCGACGACAACCGCAAGGTCCCCGACGCGCAGGTCGCCGACCCGGTGGACGGCGGCCAGGGCGCGGACGGGGAAGTCGGCCGCCACCTTCTCCGCGACGCGCCGCAGCTCGGCCTCGGCCCCGGGGTGGGCGGAGTAGCCCAGGGCCGTGACCTCGGCGCCCGACGGTCCGTCGTGGTCGCGCACCGTGCCCACGAACAGCGCGGTGCCCCCGGCCGAGGCGTGCCCCACCGCACGGAAGACCTCGTCCACGGACAGCTCGGTGTCGCGGACGGCGATGAGCCGGATGGGTTCCTCGTGCGTCTCTGCCATGGGACTCATGCTCCCTCATCTCCCACTATGCGGAAACTGTTTTCCACCGCACTCTTTCTCACTGCCCGGGGTCCGCGCCGGCCGTACGCCGCGCTGCCCCGGGGCGGGTACGGCCCTCACACCCCCCGGCGCTTGCGTGCCCGGCGCACCATGGCGGCGGTGCCGACCAGCGCGACCGTGGCGCCGGCCGCGCCCAGGGTTGCGGCGTCCTTGCGGCCCAGCCGCCGTCCGACGACGGAGTTGCGGCCCGCGACCTCCTCCAGGAGAACGGCGAGCACCTCCTCGTTCGTCCACTGCGGCCGCCAGCCCGACTCGTGCAGCCTGCTGCCGCTGACGACCCAGGGGTGCATCGTGTACGCCAGGTCGCCGGCGGGCGACGGGGTGAGGCCGAGCCGGTGCAGCCGGGAGGCGGCGCCCAGCGCTATGGCCGGCGGCAGCTCCATGCGCCGGATCCCGGAGAGCTCCTCGACCTCCTCCTGCTCCAGCCAGCCGTCGCAGCCCACCGTCATCTCGCCGTCGACCTTCTCCAGCGCCGCGTGCTCCAGCGCCGTCACCAGGTCGTCGACGTGGCAGAACTGCCAGCACGGCCGGCTGCCCGCGACCACCAGCAGCCGAGGCGACTCGAAGTACCGGGTCAGCGCGGTGTCCGTGCCGCCCACGAGGACCGCCGGGCGCACCACCGTCACGTGGAGTCCGGGGTGGGCACGCGGCGCACGCCGGCCCAGCCGCTCGATCTCCAGCAGGTCGCCCACGAAGGACGCCTCCGCGGTGGCGCGCAGCGGCGCGTCCTCCGCGAGGGGGACGTCGTTGTCCGGCTGCGCGCCGTAGACCATCGCCGAGGTGCACAGCACGACCCGCCGCACTCCCGCCGCGGCCGCGGCGGTGAGCACGGTCTGCGTGCCGCGCACATTGAAGGCGCTGCGCGCCTTGGGGTCGGACTCCAGGTCGAGGTCGAGCGCGAGATGGACCACGACGTCCACACCGCGCAGCCGCTCGGCGATCGCCGGGTCCCGCACGTCCAGCACGCGCCATTGCGCGCCGGGCACGTCGCCGCGCCGCTCGTCGATCGCCACGACCTTCTTGACCTGTTCGGACTCGGACAGCCGCAGCGCCAGCCGCAGCCCGACGCCGGAGGCGGCGCCGGTCACGGCGACCACCGGGCCGGCGGCGGCCCTGCCGCCGCTCCGCTCTGGGCGAACGGTCGGTTCTGGGGAACTCACCAGGTGTCTCCCACGGTTGTTTCCGGTACGAGGTGCGCGGTCCGCAACCACGGTCCGTACGCAGCCATCCTGCCTGACGCGTGTCTAGGCTGGAGGGACAGCCCACAACACACAGAGCCGAGGAAACCGTGAGCGACATCCCATTCGGATTCGGAGTCCCTCCCGAGGAGCCCGAGGACGGGAACGGGGACGACAGCAAGAAGCCGAGCGGCTCCGGTGGCGGCTCCCAGGGTCCGGCCAATCCCTTCGGGTTCGGCGGCGGCAACCCCTTCGGCGCGGGTGGTGAGAACCCCTTCGCCGCGATGTTCGGCTCACTCAACCCCAATGACCTGGGCGCCGCGTTCCAGCAGCTGGGGCAGATGCTCTCCTACGAGGGCGGCCCGGTGAACTGGGAGATGGCCAAGGACATCGCCCGGCAGACCGTCGCCCAGGGCGCCTCCGGCGGTGCGAAGGACCCGAGCGTCGGCCCTGCCGACCGCGCGAAGGTCGAGGAGGCGCTGCGCCTGGCCGACCTGTGGCTGGACGGCGTGACGTCCATGCCGTCCGGGGCCGGCTCGGCGGTGGCGTGGAGCCGCGCGGAGTGGGTCGAGACGACCCTGCCCGTGTGGAAGGAACTCGTCGACCCGGTCGCCGAGCGCGTCGGCAACGCCATGGGCAATGTGCTCCCCGAGGAGATGCAGGCCGTGGCCGGCCCGCTGCTCGGCATGATGCGCTCCATGGGCGGCGCCATGTTCGGCACGCAGATCGGGCAGGCGCTGGGCACGCTGGCGGGTGAGGTGGTGGGCTCGACCGACATCGGCCTGCCGCTCGGCCCGGCGGGCAAGGCCGCGCTGATCCCGACCAACATCGCGGCGTTCGGCGAGGGCCTGGGCGTGCCGCAGGACGAGGTCCGGCTCTACCTGGCGCTGCGCGAAGCGGCCCACCAGCGGCTCTTCGCTCACGTCCCGTGGCTGCGGGCGCACCTGTTCGGCGCGGTCGAGGGCTATGCCCGGGGCATCAAGGTCGACACCGCCAAGCTGGAGGACGCGGTCGGCCAGCTCGACCCGTCCAACCCCGAGGCGCTGCAGGACGCGCTGCAGCAGGGCATGTTCCAGCCCGAGGACACCCCGCAGCAGAAGGCCGCGCTCGCCCGCCTGGAGACGGCGCTCGCCCTCGTCGAGGGCTGGGTCGACGCGGTGGTGCACGCCGCCGCGGCACCGCACCTGCCGTCCGCAGGAGCGCTGCGCGAGACCCTGCGGCGGCGCCGGGCCTCCGGCGGTCCCGCCGAGCAGACCTTCGCCACCTTGATCGGGCTGGAGCTGCGGCCGCGCCGGCTGCGCGACGCCGCCCGGCTGTGGGCGTCGCTGACCGACGCGCGCGGCGTCGACGGCCGCGACGGGCTGTGGGCGCACCCCGACATGCTGCCGACGGCCGCCGACCTCGACGACCCCGACGGCTTCGTCCACCACGAGCAGCTGGACTTCGCGGAACTCGACAAGATGCTCGGCGAGGCCGCCCGCGGCAAGGACGCCGGCGATGCCGGGACCGCCGCCAGCCCGGAGAGCCCGGAGAGCCCGGAGAGTCCGGAGAACCCCGAGAGCAAGGACGACGACGAGAAGTGAGCCTGCATGACGACGCCGTGCGCGTCCTCAAGGAGTGGGACGCTCCCGACACCGCCCAGGACCACCTGCGGCTGGACTACCTCTCGCACCTCGACGCGCACCCCGACGGCATGTGGAAGTCGTGCTCCGCCGGGCACGTCACGGGCAGCACGCTCGTGGTGGACCCGCAGGGCGGCCGGGTGCTGCTGACCCTGCACAAGAAGCTCAAAATGTGGCTGCAGATGGGCGGCCACTGCGAGCCGCAGGACGCCTCGCTGGCGCAGGCCGCGCTGCGCGAGGGCGTCGAGGAGTCCGGCATCGCCGGGCTGACGCTGCTGCGCCCCGAGCCGGTCAACCTCGACCGCCATCTCACGCCCTGCGCCTGGCACCTGGACGTGCAGTACGCGGCGGTGGCCCCGCCGGGCGCCGTCGAGGAGATCAGCGACGAGTCGCTGGACCTCAAGTGGTACGCCTACGACGAGATCGCCGAGGTCGCCGACGGGTCGGTACGGACGCTGCTGGCCCGCACCCGCGCGCTGATGTGAGCCGGCGCGCGGGCCGGGCCCGGGGCGGCGTCAGCGGTTGGTGAAGATGTTGCCCTGGTTCTGGCCGTGCGCGCCGTGCTGGCCGAAGCCGTACTGGGCGGCCATTCCCTGGCCGAGCTGGGCGTTCTGCGGCGGCATCAGCTCGCTGGGCTGCACCAGCACGTAGCCCTGGCCCAGGAAGTTGAGTTCCCAGCCCTCACCGGTGTTGCCGCGCCGCCGCCAGACGCCGGAGGAGCTGGTCTGCGCCTGCATCTGCACGCGCAGCGAGGACGACCAGGCGACCACCGCGTCGGAGTCGGCGGAGACGTACTTGTCCGGGGTGACCTGCATCAGCAGCGGGCGGCCGGAGGTCATGAGCGCGACCTTGCCGTGGCCGGAGATGTTGAGGTTGTAGGCGCCACTGCCCGAGATGCCGAACTGGCTGTCCACCGAGATGACTTCCCAGTGCAGCCCCGAGTCGAGCGCCAGCACATAGGCGCCGTCCACCGTCAGCCCGTCGTGGTCCACGTCCACGACGTGGATGTGCTGGGCGAGGTTGGCGAGGTAGACGGTGCCCTGCCCGGAGCAGCGCATGAGCTCCAGGCCCTCGCCGGTGCGGTAGCGGGCGCTGCGCTGGGCGTGGCTCTGGTACTCGCCGTCGAACTCGATCAGGCCCTGGTAGGCGACCATGGCGCCCTTGCGGGCCAGGCAGTCGCTCCTGCCGTCGAGCTTGACCCGCAGCAGGTACGGGTTCTGCAGGGCGTACTGGTCCTCGGTCTGTACCTCGGTGTAGCCGAAAAGCGGGCTCTGCATGATGGATCGCTCCCCCTCAGCCCCGGACTCGGAGGCGGTCGGTGCTGTCTTCGCTGGGCTGTACGACGACGAAGCCCTGGCCGGAGAAGCCGATCTGGAAGGCCTCGCCGCTGCCCCGCCCGATCAGGGAGGAGGCCTTGAAGCTGCGCTTGGACTTGGTCTTCAGCCCGCTCGACCAGGCGACGAGCGCGTCCGGGTCGACGTAGGTCTCGTCCTCGCCGCGGCCGCAGTCGACGACGACCGGGGTGCCGCGCGAGGTGATGGCCACCCAGCCGGTGCCGGAGACGCCGACGTTGAACAGTCCCTGGCCGGCGAACTTGGCCAGTCCCTTGACCCGCTCCACGCCCCACTGCAGATGCGCGTCGAAAGCGAGCAGATTGGTGCCGTTGACCGACAGGGACTCGTTGGCGAGGTACAGGCAGACGACGTCGGCGCCGTAGTCGGCAAGGTACAGCAGCCCGTCGCCGGTGCACTTCATCAAAGGCGCGCCCTCCCCGGTCAGCCACTGCGACGCCATCTGGCGCACCGCGGGCGGGTTGGGCTCGTACTGCACGAAGCCCTCGTAGGCGACCATCGATCCGGTGCGCGCGAAGAGGTCCTGGCCGCTTTGCATGGCGACCTTCAGCATGCTGTTGCCGTGGGTCTCCATACGGGCGGTGACCGGTGCCGGGGAGTACCCGGAAATCAGAGTCTGGTCCATGGCGGGCTCCCTCAGACCTCGTACGGCTGGACGACGATGAAGTTGCCGGGGGCGCCGCGGAACTGGAGGTTCACGGTCTCCCCGCTGTGTCCCGGATAGGCGTTCCGGCGCAGCCGCACCTGGCTGGAGAGCACCACCTGCGACGCGGCGGACCAGGCGACGATGGCGTTGCTGTCGGCGTAGGTGGTGGGCGTGACCGGCAGCACCACGGGGGTGCCGTGGGTCTTGACGATCACGGTGCCGGTGCCCTGGAACTGCATCGTGAACAGCGCGCCACCGGGGATGCCGTGGCCCTCGATGCGGCGCACCTCGTGCTGGAGGGACTCGTCGAAGGCCAGGACGTTCTCCGCGGAGACGCAGATCGCGTCGCCCTGGAGCTCGATCGGGTGCAGATAGGAGGCGTCCTCGGCGAAGAACACCTGTCCGCGGCCGGTGCAGCGCATCAGCTGCATCTCCTGGCCGGTCATGTTGCCGACGATACGGCCGGCGAAACCGGCGCCCTTGTAGCCGAACTCGACCTTGCCCTGGTACAGCACCATGCTGCCCTGGCGGGCGAGCACCGGCTGGCCGCCGGCCTGGGAGAGGTCGACGCGGACGAGCTTGGAGTTCTGCTGCGTCCAGCGCTGGCCGGTCGGGACCTCGCGGTACTTCTGCATGGCGGCGGCGAGGCCGGCGCCGGGAGTCTGCGGGACCTGCGGCGCGCCCGGGGCCTGACCGTACGGCGCGGGGGCCACGGGCGGCTGGCCGAATGGGGCCTGCGGCGGCTGGCCGTAGGGGGCCTGGCCGAAGGCCGGCTGGCCGGGGGGCTGCCCGAACGGGGGCTGGCCCGGCACCTGGCCGGGGGGACCAGGGTGCCCGGGAGGCGCCTGCGGGGGCGGGACCTGTCCGAAGGGCGGCTGCCCGGGTGTATGCGGCGGGGCCTGGGGCGGCGGGGTGGTCATCGGCGCCACCATGGTGGGCGCCGCGTGGACGGGGGGCATGCCCGGGGCCGGGGCGGGTGCCTGGGGCGGCGCGCCGAAGGCCGGCGCGGGCTGCGGGGCCGGGGGTGCGGGAGCGGGTGCCGGGGGCGCCGCGAAGCCGGGCGCGGGCCCGGCCGGCGGGGCGAAGCCCGGCGCCGCGGCGGGCTGCGACGGCACGGCGGCCTGCTGCTCCTCGGCGACCTCGCCGCCGAAGTTCTTCAGCAGGGCGTCCAGTCCCCCGTCGAAGCCCTGGCCGACCGCGGCGAAGCGCCAGACGTCCTTGAGGTAGATGTCCGCGAGCATGACCGCGCGCTCGGTGCTGAACTCCGCGCCGCTGAAGGCGTAGCGCGCCACTTCGTCGCCGCCCGCGACGATCCTGATGTAGCCGGGGCCGACCTGGGACATCTGCCCGAAGCCGTCGAGGGTCGCGGTGAAGCTGAGCCGGTGGATCCGCTCCGGGACGCGGTCCAGCGTGACCCGGAAGGACTCGGTGTCGCCGGCCTGCGCGCCGAGCTGCTGAATCGACTCCTCGGGTGACTTGGGCTGGTTGTAGAAGATGAAATAGCGGTCGTCCGAGAGCTGTTCCGCGGCGTCGAGACCGAAGCAGCTGATGTCGAACGTCAGGCCGGGTCCGCTGATCTGCACGCCGACGTACAGATCCGTCCCCGCTGTGAGATCACTGATCTTGGCCTTGTGGCCGCGCTGGAATTCCCTGGCCATTGCGAACGACCGCCCCCCATCCGTACGTACGTGCCTCTGCGTTGCGTCAGGCTATCCGCTGACTCCGACGGCGGGCCATTCCCCGGCTATTCCTCGCGCGCCGTCGGCGGGTGCGGGAGGCGGGCCGCCGCGACGACCCCTTCCAGGTATCCCCGCGCGCGTTCCGTGCGCGGATAGGGCTCCAGCACCTTCCAGAAGTCGGGCCCGTGGCCCGGCACCAGGAGGTGCGCGAGCTCATGGAGGAGAACGTAGTCGATGACGTACTCGGGCATGCCCTGAAGCCGGTGCGACAGGCGGATGCTGCCCTCGGCCGGCGTGCACGAGCCCCACCGGGAGTTCTGGTTGGTGACCCAGCGCACGATGCGCGGGGCGGCACGGCCGCCGAGGTACTGGGCGGACAGCTGGGCGGCCCGGGCGGCGAGCTGCTCGTCGCCGAGCATCTTGCGGCTCTCCTGGGCGGCGAGCTTGTCGAGCATGACCGTCACCCAGCGCTTCTCCTCGGCGGCGGACATCCGCGCCGGAATGAGGACCACGGTGACGTCGCCCTCGCGGTACGCCGAGACGGTGCGGCGTCGACGGGCACTCCGGCGCACTTCCACCGCGCTGGTCCGGGAGGCGCGCGAGGGCTGGCTGGAAAGACTGTGGGAGGGGTCGGCGGACACGGCACGACGTTACCCGCCCGGAGTCCGTCAAGTCCCACCCCGGGGTGTGCTCACCTGAAAAAAGACGCGCGTTCCCGAGCAACCGGACGACATCACGATGACATCCCGCTCGCAGCACCGGGATTTCCCGATCAAATGATCATTGCCGCCGCCTGTGGATAACTTTCGCGGCCGGTTCGCAGATTCCGGGCATGCTGGTCGCCACGGATTCACCGGGATCTCCCTTCGGGGGTCCCCGTCCACGGGGGTGGCGATGCGTCCCATGCTCAAACCCGCCATGCGCCGCAGCTGGCGCAGCCGGGAAAGCCTGCAATTCGGGGTCGACCCGGCCCACGCCGTCGTGCTGGACTCGGTGGACGGCGCCGCGTCCGCCTTCCTGGACCTGCTCGACGGCACACGGGGGATCGGCCCGCTGGCCCGGGAGGCGGAGTCACTGGGGCTGGGGCCCCGCCAGGCCCGGCGGCTGCTCGGGCTGCTCGCCGAAGGCGGCGTACTGGACGACGCGTCCTCGCACGCCGAGCTGTCGGAGGCGATGAGTCACCGCTCGGCCGCTCTGGACCGGCTCCGGCCCGACCTGGCGGCGCTCTCCGTCGTCCACACCGATCCCGGCGGAGCGGCCGCCCGGATACAGGAGCGGCGCGGCACCCGGGTGCGTGTGATGGGGGCGGGGCGCGTCGGGGGCACGATCGCGGCGGTGCTCTCGGCGGCGGGGGTGGGCCGGGTCGACGTGCACGACGACGGCCGGGTCGAGCCGTGGGACACCGCCCCGGGCGGCATCCCGGCGGACCACATCGGGGAGCGCCGGGACGCGGCGGCGCGCGGTCTGGTCCGGCGGGCCGCGCCCGATCCGCGGGCCGGCGCGGTCGGCAGACGGGGGCCGGCCGCCCGCCCTGAACCGCGGCTCTCCCTCGTCGTGATCGCGCCGAGGGACGGGCTGGCGGCCTACGCGCCCGACCCGCGCGAGGCCGAGCCGCTGCTCGCCGCCGGTATCCCTCATCTGTACGCCGGGGTGCTGGAGGGCATGGGGGTCGTCGGCCCGCTGGTGGTACCGGGGAGCACCGGGTGCGCCGGCTGCCTGGGACTGCGGATGGCCGACGCGGACGCGGCCTGGCCCCGGGTGCTGGCGCAGCTGCGGTCCGGCCGTGGCGGGGTGCCGGCCTGCGATGTGGCACTGGCCACGACGGTCGCGGGCCTGGCGGCGGCCCATGCCCTGGCGTTCGTCGACGGTGGAAGGCCGCCGAGCTGCGGGGCGCGCTGGGAACTGGGGCTCGCCCGGCTGACCACCGAGGTGCGCCCGGTCCCCGCGGACCGCAGGTGCGGATGTGGTGCGACCCGGGAACTGGGTGCCGCGGTTCGGGAAGGGCGGGGGACAATGACGGGGTGACCGACCGGAAAGTGGGGGCGCATGTCTGATCTTCCGCGTAAAGCGGTGACCCGAACCGCCAAGTTGGCCGCGCTCCCCCTGGGATTCGCGGGCCGGGCGACACTGGGGCTGGGCAAGCGACTCGGGGGCCGCCCCGCGGACGAGGTCGCGATCGAGCTCCAGCAGCGGACCGCCGAGCAGCTTTTCAAGGTTCTCGGAGAGCTCAAGGGCGGGGCCATGAAATTCGGGCAGGCACTGTCCGTCTTCGAGGCCGCGCTGCCCGAGGAGGTGGCCGGCCCCTACCGGGCGGCGCTCACCAAACTGCAGGACGCGGCGCCGCCGATGCCTGCCCGCACCGTGCACGGGGTGCTGGCGGAGCGACTGGGCGAGGACTGGCGCGAGCTGTTCGCGGAGTTCGAGGACCAGCCCGCGGCCGCCGCCTCGATCGGGCAGGTGCACCGCGCCGTGTGGCACGACGGCCGCAAGGTCGCGGTGAAGGTGCAGTACCCCGGCGCGGGCGACGCCCTGCTGTCGGACCTGAGCCAACTGGGCCGGGTGGCAAGGCTGTTCGGCCCGCTGATCCCCGGTATGGACATCAAGCCGCTGATCACGGAACTGCGCGACCGGATCTCGGAGGAACTCGACTACGAGTTGGAGGCCCAGGCCCAGCACGCGCACGCGGCGGAGTTCGCCGGCGATCCGGACGTGTTCGTGCCGGACGTGGTGCACCGCACCGAACGGGTGCTGGTCACCGAGTGGATGGACGGGGTCCCGCTGGCGGAGGTGATCTCCCGGGGCAGCCAGGAGATGCGCGACCGCGCGGGGCAGCTGCTGGCGCGCTTCCTGTTCGCCGGCCCCGCCCGTACGGGCCTGCTGCACGCCGACCCGCACCCGGGCAACTTCCGGTTGCTGGTGGACGACGGCCCGGCGGCCGGCTGGCGGCTGGGCGTGCTGGACTTCGGCACCGTCGACCGGCTTCCGGAGGGCCTCCCGGTGCCGATAGGGACGGCCCTGCGGATGGCGCTGGCGGACGACGCCGAGTCGGTGCACGCGATGCTCCGCCAGGAGGGCTTCGTCAGGCCGACCATCGACCTCGATCCGGACGCCGTGCTGGACTATCTGCGGCCGATCATCGAGCCCGCGGCGGAGGAGGAGTTCGCCTTCGCCCGCGACTGGATGCGCGCGCAGGCCGCACGGATCGCCGACCCGCGCTCGCCCGCCCACCAGTTGGGCAAGCAGCTCAACCTGCCGCCCTCGTACCTGCTGATCCACCGGGTGACCCTGAGCACCATCGGGGTGCTGTGCCAGCTGTCGGCGACCGTGCGGCTGCGGGACGAGTTGCTCGAGTGGCTGCCCGGGTTCGCCGGGGAGGGGGAGGCACCCCTGCCCGAGGTCGAGGACGCCTCGGCCTAGGTGCGTGCCCTGTCGTCAGGGCGCTACCACCAGGCGGAATCCAGCCGCCCCTCGATACTGCGGATGTTGCTGCGCGCGCAGTCGTCGCAGAAGTACACGCGACCGCCGTTCTCCACCGAGCAGGTCCAGGTGAGGGGGAGCTCCTGGGCGACCGCGCCGCAGCGGGCGCACGTCGTCGTCGTGGGAGCAGTCCCGACCCGATCGACTTGAGTCTTCTGGTCCACTTCCCGACGATATCGCGGGGCCGGTCGAAATCGACCGGCCCCGCGGTTGTGTGTCGTTACGGATGTGTGACCGCTGTGCTACCGCTGCTGCATCACGGCCATCGCGAGCGCGCGGCGGGCGCGCAGCGAGGCACGTTCGGCACGGCGCTGCAGCCGGCGGGCGGTGAGCACGCGCAGCGCCATGCGTTCGTGCTCGGCCTCGTAGAGGCGCTCTTGCATATGGGCACGGGCCAGAGCTTCTGGCATGAGTTGCATTTCGAGGTTCCTGTTCTGGCGCGCGGTCGGCGCGCCGGCGGAAGGTGCGGGGCGTTCGTTGGTGGACGGACTCATCGGGGCCTGTTTCATCGGGTCGTGCGTGAGGGGTCGATCGATCGTTCCGACGGCTGGACGCTTCATGCCATGACCGCGTTCTTGCGCGGGCGACCACGCGGCCGCTTGCGGGGCACCACGACACCCTGGACGAACAGCTCGCCACCCCAGACACCCCAGGGCTCGCGGCGGTCCTTCGCGCCGGCGAGGCAGGCCTCACGGACCGGGCAGGTCTGGCACAGCGACTTGGCGTACTCGACGTCGGCCGGGGACTCTGCGAAGAAGACCTCCGGGTCGAAGGTCCGGCACGGGACGGGTACGCCGAGGCGCTCGATCTCGTCGTCGAGCTCGGTGAGGGGGATCAAGGTGACCTCCGGGTCAGGCGGGCGAACTGGGGTGGGTACGGACGGTGCGTGCGAGGTGATGTGCACGTTCGCTTCGTTCCTCGTCTGTTTGTCGTGGGTGGGAAAACAGAAGGGCCGCGGATCCCGGTCTGGGATTCCGCGGCCCTGAAGGCGCCGGCCTGATTGTCTGTCAGGCTGGATCACTCCAGGGTTCGAGCCCGCGGAAGGCCCACTTCGGGTGCTGCTGCGTCTTCGGGTTTCCGGCACCATTGGTCGCCGCAAAGGCATAGGCCTTGGCCTGTGCCATTACCGCTTCCGCCGGCGCCTGAGTCGGTCGCTCGCCCGCGCGCTCCCGCAGGGAGAGAGCGGGAGTGCCCAGGGCGGACACACGACCGGACAGGCTGCTGGACAGACCGGTGCCGAGGAGCGAGGCACCGAGCGGGCAGGCGGCGACGACCGTGCGATCGGTCGTGGTGTCGATGTAAGTGATCACTGGTCTCGCCTCCTCTCGGCGTCTCGTGGGGCTGGTCTGGACACGTCTTGCGGGGTTAGTACATCACGGATTCCACCGCTCCGGGAAGGTCCTCCACGAAGCCGCGTCGTCCGCGCTCACGCAGGCTATGGGGATTTCCTCGGGGCGCGCAAACTATTTTTCGGGGTCTTCTGCAACAGGTTCATCACCTGTCCCGGAGCCCGTGCACAGGGCGAGAACCTCGGCGCCGAACTTGTCCAGTTTGCGGGCCCCGACTCCGGAGATAACCGACAATTCAGCCTCCGTGGAGGGCCTTACCTCCGCGATGGCGAGCAGCGTCTTGTCGGTGAAGACGCAGTAGGCGGGCTGACCGAGCGCCTTGGCCTGCTCGACCCGCCACTCGCGCAGCCGCTCGTACAGCGCCTCGTCCATGTCGGAGGGGCAGTCCTCACAGCGCATCAGCTTGATCTCGCCGGCGTCGGAGAGCGTGCGCCCGCAGACCCGGCAGTGCACCGGTCCGCGTCGCCGCCGGCCGCCCGCGCCGCGTTCCACCCCGCCGCCGGCCGCCGGGCGGCCGCCCGCCCGTCCCCGGGCGGTCGTGCCCGGCCGCAGCCCGTCCAGGAAGCGCGAGGGCCGCCGGCCGCCGCGGCCGCCCGGCGAGCGGGACAGCGCCCAGGACAGCCCCAGGTGGAAGCGGGCACGGGTGACGCCGACGTAGAGCAGTCGGCGCTCCTCCTCCACCTGCTCGTCGGTCTTGGCGTAGGTGATCGGCATCGTGCCCTCGGTCAGGCCGACCAGGAACACCGCGTCCCACTCCAGGCCCTTGGCCGCGTGCAGCGAGGCCAGCGTGACGCCCTCCACGGTGGGAGCGTGCTGGGCGCCGGCCCGCTCGTCGAGTTCGGCGACGAAGTCCGCGAGGCCGGCGCCCTCGCGGGCGCGGGCGAAGTCCTCGGCGAGCCGCACGAGCGCCGCCAGCGACTCCCACCGGTCGCGGACCGCGCCGGAGCCCGCCGGGGGCTCGGGGGACCAGCCGCGGGTGCTCAGCACCGCCCTGACGTGAGAGGGCAGGTCCGCGTCCTCCAGCGGATCACTGGCCCGGGCCGCGCCGCGCAGCAGCATCCCCGCCTCGCGGACCTCCGGCCGCTCGAAGAAGCGCTCGGCGCCGCGCAGCTGGTAGGGCACCCCGGCGTCGGCGAGGGCCTGTTCGTAGACCTCGGACTGCGCGTTGACCCGGTAGAGCACGGCGATCTCGCTGGGCCGCACTCCGTCGTCGATCAGCTCCCGGATCCGCCGCGCGGCGCCCTCCGCCTCGGCCGGCTCGTCCGCGTACTCGGTGTAGGACGGCTCGGGGCCGGCCTCGCGCTGCGAGACCAGCTCCAGCCGGTGCTGGGCGGCCTGGCCGCGGGCCTGCGACAGCAGTCCGTTGGCCAGATGCACGACCTGCGGGGTGGAGCGGTAGTCGCGGACCAGCTTGACCACGGTGGCGTCGGGGTGCCGGGTGCGGAAGCCGAGCAGGAACTCGGGGGTGGCGCCGGTGAAGGAGTAGATGGTCTGCGAGGCGTCCCCGACCACGCAGACGCTGTCCCGGCCGCCGAGCCACAGGTCGAGCAGCCGCTGCTGCAGCGGGCTGACGTCCTGGTACTCGTCGACGACGAAGTGCTGGTACTGGGAGCGGACGGCCTCGGCGACGTCCGCACGGTCCTCCAGGACGCCGACCGTGAGCAGCAGCACGTCCTCGAAGTCGATGACCCCGCGGTCACGCTTGAGCTGCTCGTACGTGGTGTAGATCCGGGCGATCTCCGCGGCGTCGCGCGGCACCTCGCGGGCGGACTTGGCGGCGGCGGCCGGGTAGTCCTCCGGGACGGTCTGGGTGACCTTGGCCCACTCGATCTCGCCGGTGACGTCGCGCAGCTCGTTGCGGTCCAGCCGGATGCGGGAGCGTGCGCCGGCCTCGGCGACCAGCTGGATCTTGCGCTCGGCCAGCCGCGGCATCTCGCCCCCGATCGCGCGCGGCCAGAAGTACTGGAGCTGCCGCAGCGCCGCGGAGTGGAAGGTGCGCGCCTGCACGCCGCCCGCGCCCAGCTGCCGCAACCGCCCGCGCATCTCACCGGCCGCCCGGGCGGTGAAGGTGACCGCGAGGACGCTGGCGGGCTGCAGTATCCCGGCCCGCACCCCGTACGCGATCCGGTGCGTGATCGCGCGGGTCTTGCCCGTACCGGCGCCGGCCAGCACGCACACCGGGCCGTGCAGCGCGGTGGCGACCGCGCGCTGCTCGGGGTCGAGCCCGGCGAGCACGGCGTCCGCGGAGTCCGGGACGGCGGAGAACTCCGGGAAGAGCGGGGAGTGGGTTGGAGCAGTCACCCCGCCATGCTGCCAGGTCCCGGGAGACACCCGGGAAAGTTATCCACAGCTGAGGTCCGATAGTCCCACCGGATGCGAATGCAAGGAATGCGCGACCCTGGGGTTGGCGTTCCCAGGAGGCTATCTTCACCGAGACCCCCAGCCCCTGAGGAGCGAACACCGATGTCCGGAACTGTGACGATGTACAGCACCACGTGGTGCGGCTACTGCCGCCGCCTGAAGGGCCAGCTCGACCGCGAGGGCATCCCCTTCAAGGAGATCAACATCGAGCAGGACCCGGAGTCGGCGAAGTTCGTCGAGACCGTGAACGGCGGGAACCAGCTGGTCCCGACGCTGCTGGTCACCCCGGAGAGCGGCGCCGAGCCGATCCCGCTGAGCAACCCGAGCCTCGCCCAGGTCAAGCAGGCCCTGGCGAGCTGAGGCCCCCGGGCCCGGTCGCGCGGTACCCCCGCGGCCGGGCCCGTCCGCTCAGCTCATCCGGCCGCGCCCACCACCGCGGCCACCACCCCGATCACGCCGGGGATCACTGCCGTACCGGCAACGGCTTGCCGTACCAGCGCTCCACGAGCCGGGCCGCGATGGAGATGCCGTGCGGCGGCAGCACCTCGCCGGTCTCCATCGCCTTGGCCAGCTCCTCGCGGGAGAACCAGCGCGCCTCGTGCAGTTCCTCGCCGTCCACCGTGATCTCCGACGACGAGGCCCAGGCCATGAAGCCCAGCATCAGGCTGGAGGGGAACGGCCACGGCTGGCTGGCGACGTACGACACACCGGCCACCGTCACCCCGGCCTCCTCCGCGACCTCGCGGACGACGGCCTGCTCCAGGGACTCCCCCGGCTCCACGAAGCCCGCCAGGGTCGAGAACCGGCCCTCCGGCCAGTGCACCTGGCGGCCGAGCAGCGCGCGGTCCTGGTCGTCGGTGACCAGCATGATCACCGCGGGGTCGGTGCGCGGATAGTGCTCGGCGCCGCAGGCCGGGCAGCGACGGATGTGGCCGGCCGCGGCGACCACCGTGCGCTCGCCGCAGCGGGAGCAGAAGCGGTGCATCCGCTGCCAGTTCTCCAGCGCCACCGCGTGCACCATCAGCCCGGCGTCACGGTCGGAGAGCAGCGCGCCCACCTCGCGCAGTCCGGCCGGGCGGGCGACGTCGTCCATCCGGCCGGGGAGGCTGTCCTTCTGGAGCGCGAAGTAGCGCACGCCGTCCTCGTCGATGCCGAGGAAGTAGCGGTGCACCTCGCTCTCCGGGGCCTCGAAGGACGGCATCATGACCAGCTCGGTCCCGCCGTCCGGGGTGTCCTCGACCAGCACCTGGCCACCCGACACCACGAAGACCCGGGTCGTGGGGTGACTCCAGGCGGCCGCCAGCCACGCCTCGTCGAGGCGGTGCAGGGCGGCACGGTCGATGCCCGACCAACGGGCCAGGGGCGGGAGGGCCGCCGGTTCGGACACCGGGCCGGAGTTCTTCCCGGTGCCAGCATCGCCGGACGTACCAGGCATATCGGACAAAGCTGCTGTCAACTCCCCGTAGCGCGCGGATTCTTGCGGATGCTCACAGAGTCGCGAACTCGCTCCACAGGTACGCGGAGGTCTCCACGCCCTTCAGAAGCAGGTCGAGCTCGACCTTCTCGTTCACTGAATGCCAACCGTCGGACGGCACGGAAATTCCCAGGAAGAGAACGGGGGCACCGAGCACGTCCTGCAGGTCGGCCGCCGGTCCGGAACCACCCTCACGAGTGAACAGGATCTCCTTGCCGAAGGCCCGCCCCATGGCGCGCGTCAGCGCGCCCAGCGCCGGGTGGTCCAGAGGCGTCAGGCACGGGCGGGTGGCGCCCCAGAAGGTGATCTCGTGCCGGACGCCGTCCGGGACGCGCGCGGCGATCCAGTCGGCGACCAGTCGCTGCACCGTGTCGGTGTCCTGCCCGGCGACCAGCCGGAAGGACAGCTTGAGCTGGGCGGAGGCCGGCACGATCGTCTTGCCGCCGGGCCCCTGGTAGCCGCCGCCGATGCCGTTGACCTCGGCGGTCGGGCGGGCCCAGATCCGCTCCAGGGTGGAGTGGCCGGCCTCGCCGCCCGCCGCGTACGACCGGGCGGTGCGCAGCCAGCGCTTCTCGTCGAAGGGCAGCCGCGCGAACAGTTCGCGCTCCCGCCCGGTCAGCTCCACGACGCCGTCGTAGAAACCGGGGATCGCCACCCTCCCGTCCGCGTCGTGCAGTCCGGCGGCCAGCCGGGCCGCCTCGGTGGCCGGATTGGGGACGGCGCCTCCGAAGGAACCGGAGTGGATGTCCTGGTCGGGGCCGCGCAGGTCGACCTGGCAGTCGACGAGGCCGCGCATACCGGTGCAGACGGTCGGGGTGTCCTCGTCCCACATGCCGGTGTCGGAGACGATCACCGTGTCGCAGGCCAGCCGGTCGGCGTGGGCGCGCACCAGGTCGGCGAAGTGCGGCGAGCCGGCCTCCTCCTCGCCCTCGACCAGCAGCTTCAGGTGCACGGCGGGGGTGGTGCGGCCGGTGGCGGCCAGGTGGGCGCGGACACCGAGTGTGTGGAAGAACACCTGGCCCTTGTCGTCGGCGGCGCCGCGCGCGTACATCCGCCCGTCGCGGACCACGGGCTCGAAGGGGTCGCTGTCCCAGCCGTCCTCGCGGGCCGCGGGCTGCACGTCGTGGTGGCCGTAGACCAGCACCGTCGGCGCGTCCGGGTCGTCGCTGGGCCACTCGGCGAAGACCGCGGGCCCGCCCGCGGTCGGCCACACCTCGGCGACCGGGAACCCCGTCTCCCGCAGCTTCGCGGCCAGCCACCGGGCACTGCGCCCGACGTCCCCGGACCGCTCGGGATCGGCCGACACGGACGGGATGCGCAGCCACTCGGCGAGTTCGCCGAGAAAAGCCTCACGGTGGGTCGCGATGTACGTACGGACGGCGCTGTCCGGGGTGGTGCTCATGGCCTTCAGCCTATCGGGCGACGGCCCCGGAGCCCTCGTCGCCTCCGGGCTCCCCCAGCAGCAGTCGCTCCAGCGCCGCCCGGCCCGGCAGCGCGGGCGGACGGACCAGTTCGCCCGTGCGGACGTGGAGGAAGGCGGCAGTGATCCGTTCCGGCGGTACGCGGTGCTGCTCGGCCCAGGCGAGCCGGTAGACCGCGAGCTGCAGCGGGTCGGCGGAGCCCGTGCGGCCGGTCTTCCAGTCGACGATCTCGTAGCGGTCGCCGTCCCGGTAGACCGCGTCGATCCGGCCGCGGATCACCCGTCCGGCCAGGCTGAGCTGGAACGGCGCCTCGACGCGGTAGGGCGTGCGCTCGGCGTAGGGGGTGGCGAGGAAGGCCTCCTTGAGCGCGGCCAGGTCGCGCTCGTCGGCGATCTCGTCGTCGCCCTCGATGCCGGGCAGGTCCTCGGGGGCGATCAGCGGCAGTTCCTCGAACCGGGACTCCACCCAGGCGTGGAAGCGCGTGCCCCGGCGCGCGCCGGGCTGCGGCCGGCGCGGCATCGGACGGGCCAGCTCGCGGGCGAAGCCGTCGGGATCGGCGGCCAGGCGCAGCAGCTGGGACGCGGTCAGTGCGGGCGGCAGCGGCACGTCGCGCACGGCGGCGCGGGCCCGGCGCAGCTCGGCTGCGAGGGCGTCCAGGTCGCGGTCCCAGGAGGCGGCCAGCCGCGCCTCCTCCGGGAGCAGCGGCGCGCGGCCGCTGTGCTCGGGTCCGGGCTCGGGTCCGGGTCCGGGCTCGGGCTCGGGTCCGGTATCGAGTCCGGGTCCGAACTCGGGTCCGGGTCCGGGTCCGAACTCCGGCACGGCCTCCTGTCGGGGCACGGGCGCGGGCACCGGCCGCGGCCCGGGGACGGCGGGCCGTTCGGCGGGCCAGTCCTCCCAGTCGCCGGCCTCCTCCTCGGTCTCGTACGGTGGCTCCCCGACGTCGTACGGCGGCTCCTCGTCGTCGAAGGGCGGCTCCTCCTCCGGTGGCGGCCAGTCGGGGTCGACCGGTGCCGCGCCGGCGGGCGTCCGCCGCAGGGAGGCGCCCAGGTGGTCCAGCACACGACGGGCGGCCTCGCGGCGGCGCGCCAGGGCCTGCGGGTCCAGGGGCAGCGGCCAGGCGGGCTCGGTGCCGCGGCTGAGCGCCGGGTTGGCGGCGTCCTCCTCCGGCGGGTCGGCCCAGTGCTCGACCTCGCCGTGGCCGGCCTCGCAGTGGGTGCGCAGCGCGTCCAGGAAGGCGGAGGGCCCGAAGGGGCGCTTCTGCGTGGGACCCCACCAGTGGCCGGAGCCGAGCAGCAGGGAGCGGGGGCGGGTGAAGGTGACGTAGCCGAGCCGCAGTTCCTCCACGCGGTTGTGCTCGGCCATCGCCGTCTTGAAGGCGGCCAGACCCGCCCGCGACCACTCCTCCACGTCGGGGAGCGTGGCGGCGTCGCCGCGCAGGGCGTGCGGCAGCACCTTGGCGTTGGTGTGCCACAGCTCCCGGCCGCGCTCGCTCGGGAAGCCCTTGCGGACCAGGCCGGGGACGGCGACGACGTCCCACTCCAGGCCCTTGGACTTGTGGGCGGTGAGCACCTTGACCGTGTTCTCGCCGCCGGGCAGCGAGCTGTCCAGGCCCTTCTCGTACTGCGCCGCGGTGCGCAGGAAGGCGAGGAAGGCCTGCAGGGTCGCCTCGCCGTCCAGGGACGCGAAGCCGGCGGCGACGTCCAGGAAGGCGTGCAGCGTCTCGCGGCGCCGGGCGGCCAGGGCGTGCGGGGACGCGGAGAGCTCGACCTCCAGGCCGGTGACCGCCAGCACCCGGTGCAGCACATCCATCAGCGGGTCGGCCAGGGCGCGGCGCAGTTCCCGTATCTCGGTGGCCAGCCGCGCGAAGCGCACCCGCGCCTCGGGCGAGAAGGGCAGGCGGTCCTCGGGCTCGCCGTCGACGAAGGTCTCCAAGGCGTCGGCCAGCGAGATCACCTCGGCCGGGTCGACGCCCTCCACGGCGGCCGCCAGCCGGTCGGCGATCTCGCCGCGGCCCGGCACCAGCAGCCGCGCCCGCCTTCCCAGCAGCGCCAGGTCCCGGGCGCCGATGCGCCAGCGCGGCCCGGTCAGGAGCCGTACGAGGGCGGCGTTGGCGGTCGGGTCCTGCAGCACCTCGCAGACCGCGACCAGGTCGGCGACCTCCGGGAGGTCGAGCAGCCCCGACAGGCCGACGACCTCCACGGGCACGTCGCGGGCGACGAGCGCGGCATGGATGTCGGCGAAGTGTCCGGCCGCCCGGCACAGCACCGCGATCTCGCCCGGGGCGGTGCCCGTGCGGACCAGGTGGGCGATGGAGTCGGCGATCCAGTCGATCTCCTCCTCCTGCGTCGGCAGCAGCGCGCAGCGCACGACACCGTCCCGCTCGGCACCGGGGGCGGGCCGCAGGGCCTCGACGCCTTCGTGGCGTTCGCGCAGCTCGGTGGCGAGCTCATTGGCGAGGTCCAGCAGGCGGCCACCACTGCGCCGGTTCTCCGACAGCGACTGGCGGCGGGCCGGGGTGCCGTCGGCGTGCGCGAAGTGGCGGGGGAAGTCGTCGAGGTTGGCGACCGACGCCCCGCGCCAGCCGTAGATGGCCTGGCAGGGGTCGCCGACGGCGGTGACCGGGTGGCCGGTGCCGTCGCCGAACAGGCCGGAGAGCAGCAGGCCCTGCGCGACGGAGGTGTCCTGGTACTCGTCGAGCAGCACCACTGCGTACTGCTCGCGCAGAATGCGGCCGACCTCCGGCCGGGTGCGGGCGAGAGTCGCCGACAGCGCTATCTGGTCGCCGAAGTCGAGCAGGTCGCGCCTCTTCTTCTCGGCGCGGTAGGCGGCCGCGAGACCGGTGAGGTCGGTACGGGCGCGGGCGGTCTCGGGAAGCCGGCGCAGGTCGGCATTGGTGAGCCGGACCCCGTCGAGCTCGGCGAGCCACGCGCGGTCGTGCGCGAGAAGCCGCTCGGGCGGCACCAGGTGCTCCGCGAGCTCGCCCTCCAGCGCCAGCAGATCGCTGACCAGTCCCGGGATGCCCTTGGTGAGCGCGGGGAAGGGACCGGGCGCGGCGCGCAGCACCTTGGCGGCCAGCTGGTAGCGCGTCGCGTCGGCGAGCAGCCGCGCGGAGGGCTCCAGCCCGATGCGCAGCCCGTGCTCCTTCAGCAACTGCCCGGCGAAGGCGTGGTACGTGGAGATCTGCGGCTCGCCGGGGGCGTGGTCGGGGTCGCCCGGGTCCGGGTCGGTGACGCCGGCCCGGACCAGCGCCTTGCGCACACGCTCGGACAGCTCCCCCGCCGCCTTGTTGGTGAACGTCAGCCCCAGCACCTGCTCCGGCGCGACCTGCCCGGTACCGACCAGCCACACCACGCGGGCCGCCATGACCGTCGTCTTCCCCGACCCGGCGCCGGCCACGATCACCTGCGGCGCGAGCGGCGCGGTGATGCACGCCAGCTGCTCCGGGGTGAACGGGATGCCCAGCAGCTCCTTGAGCTGGTCGGGGCCGCTGATACGGGACGACACAAAGGGGAGGCTATCGGGCGCCACCGACAGCGGGCGGAGCCGCCGGGACTCCCGGCCGCCCTCCCTTTTGGTTCCGCCCTGGTGATGCAGAACACCACGTCCTACGCCACCACCATGGAGCGCATCCCGGTACGCAAGCCGGACCGGAACACCAGTGCCGTGCTCGCGCGGGTGCAGCACGCGAAATCCTGGAAGTGACCGTGAGCGGAACCCCTGTGGCCCGCCTCGTGCCCATCACGGGCAGCCAGTCCCTGCTGGACCGCATGGTCGCCGAAGGGCGCGCCGCCGCACCCGCGGCCTCGGGTCCGATCCCGCTGCCTCCCGCGCTCGGCGATCCGGGAATCGACACGGCGGCCGCACTCGTCTGGATGCGCGACGAGGAGCGTTGGTGATCCACCTCGACTCGACGGCGATCGTCAAGATGGTCCGCCGGGAGCTGGGCACCGGGGAATCGGTCGGCTGGCTGAACAACCGCCCCGACGAACCCCTGGTGTCGTCGTCGCTCGTCGAGGTGGAGGTACCGCGCGCCCTGCGTCGATCCGCCCCGCATGCACTCGCCGGCGTCCCCGGTCTGATCACCAGGCTCTACCGGTTCGAGAGCGACGCGACGGTCCGTGCCACGGCCTCCGCCTCTGACGATCCGCTGCTCAGGTCACGTGATTCCGTCCATCTCGCGACGGCGCAACTCCTCGCCGGCCAGGCGGGCGCGGATCCGCTCGTGTTCGTCACCTACACCAGCGCCTGCTGGAGGCCGCCCAGGACACCGGCGGACAGCCGAGGCACCGGGCTGACCGCCTCTGGTCGCCCCCGGCCTCAATCCACCACCTGCCGCCCCTCCGGGCGGGCGCTGCAGGCCGCCTTGAAGGCGCAGTTGTCGCAGTGCTGGCCGCTGGAGGGGGTGAAGCGCTCGTCCAGGACGCGGGCGGCGGCGTCGGCGAGCAGACCCTCGGCCCAGTCCCCGGACAGCGGCTCCTGGGACTGGACGGTGGGCTGCTGGTCCCCGCCGTCCCTGCGGGCGGCGCCGAGGCGCAGCTGCACGAGTTCGGCGCCGCCCGGGGCGGGCCGGGTGTCGTGGAAGAGCCCGTCGACCGCGCCCTCGCGCACGGCGAGCTGGTAGACGGCGAGCTGCGCGTGGTGCTCCACCTCGGCGGCGGTGGGCTTGCTCCTGCCGGTCTTGAAGTCGACGACGTAGGCGTTGCCCTCGGCGTCCGTCTCGACCCGGTCCATGCTGCCGCGGATGCGGACGGAGACCTCGCCGGTCTCCAGCGTGACGTCGAAGCCGTGCTCGGAGGCGACGGGGAGCCGGCCGCGCTCCATGACGTGCCAGTGCAGGAAGCGTTCCAGGGCGGCGCGGGCGTTCTCCTTCTCCTGCTGCGACTTCCAGGGCGCGTCGAAGGCGAGGGCGTTCCAGACCGAGTCCAGCCGCTCCATCAGGACGTCCAGGTCGGCCGGGGTGCGGCCGGAGGCCACCTCGTCGGCGAGGACGTGCAGGACGTTGCCGAAGCCCTGGGCGGCGGTGGCCGGGGGCTCGGCCTTCACCTCGCGGCCGAGGAACCACTGCAGGGCGCAGGTGTTGGCCAGCTGGTCCAGGGCGCTGCCCGACAGCGCCACCGGCTGGTCGCGGTCGCGCAGCGGGACCTCGGAGCGGGTCTGCTCGTACAGCCCCCACCAGCGCTCCGGATGAGCGGAGGGCACCAGGGGCTGGCCCGCGTCCTCCAGGGCGGCCAGCCGGGCCAGGCGCTCGGCGGCGGCCTCGCGCAGCGCCGGCGAGGCGGCCGGGTCCACGGTGGTGGCGCGCAGTTCGGCCACGAGCGGGGCGACGGCCAGGGGGCGCCGGGCGCGGTGGGTGACGTCCACCGGTTCGACGCCGAGCTCGCGCAGGAAGCGGGAGGGCTGATCACCGTCGTCGGCGGCGGCCTTCACGGCGGTGACCACGAGGCGGTCGCGGGCCCGGGTCGCGGCGACATAGAACAGCCGGCGCTCCTCGGTGAGCAGCGCCCCGGGTGTCAGGGGCTCGGCCAGGCCGTCCCGCCCGATGCGGTCGGCCTCCAGCAGGGAGCCGCGGCGGCGCAGGTCGGGCCAGAGCCCCTCCTGGACGCCCGCGACGACCACGAGCGGCCATTCCAGGCCCTTGGAGCGGTGTGCCGTCATCAGCCGTACGGCGTCCGGGCGGACGGCGCGGCGGGTCAGCACGTCGGCGGCGATGTCCTGAGCGGCCAGTTCCTCCAGGAAGTTCAGCGCGCCACGACCGCCGGTGCGCTCCTCGGCCCGCGCCGCGGTGTCGAACAGCGCGCAGACCGCGTCCAGGTCGCGGTCGGCGTTGCGGCCGGCCGCGCCGCCGCGCAGGGCGGCGCGTTCCAGCCGCCCCGGCCAGGGGGTGCCGTCCCAGAGCGCCCACAGGGCGTCCTCGGCGGTGCCGCCGTCCGCCAGCAGCTCGCGCGCGGCCCGCAGCAGCCCGCCCAGGCGCTGGGCGCCGCGCGCGTACGAGGGGTCGTGCGCGACGAGGCGCTCGGGCTCGGCGAGCGCCTCGGTGATCAGCTCGTCCGAGGGCCTGGGCACGGCCACACCGGCGGCCCGTTCCTCCTCGCGCAGGGCGCGGCCCAGGCGCCGCAGGTCGGCGGCGTCCATGCCGCCCAGCGGGGAGCCCAGCAGGGTCAGGGCGTCCTCCACGTCCAGCCGCGGCGGCTCGGACACGGCCGCCTGCGCGCACACGCTCAGGGCGAGCAGGAGCGGCGCCACGGCGGGCTCGTCGCGCAGCGGCAGGTCGTCGCCGTCGATGTCGACGGGGACGCCCGCGGAGGTGAGCGCCCGGCGCAGCGCGGGCAGCGAGCGGGAACCGGCGCGGACCAGGACGGCCATGTCCGACCAGCGCAGGCCGTCCTCCAGATGGGCGCGGCGCAGGACGTCGGCGATGCCGTCGAGCTCGGCGCCGGGCGTCGGGTAGGTGCGGACGGCCAGGGCGCCGCCGTCGCGGACCGGCGCCAGTTCGCGGTGGGCGCGGACGGCGGCGGCCGGCAGCCGGGTCAGCGGCATACGGGCGGTGAGCAGCCGGGTGGCGGCGAGCAGCCGCGCGCCGGAGCGCCGGGCGACTCCGAGGACGCGTACGTCGGCGGGGCGGCCGTCGCGGTGCCGGAAGGCGTCGGGGAAGCCGAGGATGCCGTTCACGTCGGCGCCGCGGAAGGCGTAGATGGACTGGTCCGGGTCGCCGAACGCCACCAGGGTCCGGCCGCCGCCGGCCAGCGCGTGCAGCAGCCGCACCTGGGCGGGGTCGGTGTCCTGGTACTCGTCCACGTACACGGCCTCGTAGGCCTCGGCGAGGTGCCGGGCGACCTCGGGCCGCCCGGCCAGGAGCACGGCGCGGTGCACGAGCTCGGCGTAGTCGATGACGCCCTGCAGGTCGAGGACGTCCAGGTACTCGGCGAGGAACCCGGCGGCCGCGGTCCAGTCCGGGCGGCCGGTGCGGCCCGCGAAGGCCGCCAGGGAGCGCGGCCCGAGGCCCAGTTCCCGGGTGCGGGCGAGCACGGCGCGGACCTCGTCGGCGAAGCCGCGCGTGGTCAGCGCGGCCCGCAGCTCGTCGGGCCAGCGCACGCGGCCCCGTCCGGCGCGCTCCAGGTCGGGCTCGCCGGCCAGCAGCTCGCGCACGGCGAGGTCCTGCTCGGGGCCGGACAGCAGGCGCAGGGGGTCGGCGAACAGCTCGGGGTCCTGGTGGGCCCGGACCAGGGCGTAGCAGAACGAGTGGAAGGTGGTCGCCGCCGGGGCCGCCGCGCTCCCCTGGCCTCCGGCACGGGGGACGCCGCCCATCCGGGCGGCCATGCGGTCGCGCAGCTCGCCGGCCGCCTTGCGGCCGAAGGTGAGCACGAGGACGCGCCCGGGGTCGGTGCCGCGCCGCACCCGTTCGGCGACGGACTCCACCAGGGTGGTCGTCTTGCCGGTGCCCGGTCCGGCGAGGACCAGCAGCGGTCCGCCCGTGTGCTCAACCACCGCGCGCTGGGAGGCGTCCAGTTCAGGGGGCGTCACCGGTTGCGGCGGGGTCCGTAGCAGTCGGTAGCCGCCCACGGGCCCGGCCGTCCCCCCGGAGCGCCGCGCGGCGGCGTCCGTCTGCCGAGTGAAGGAGGAGGTCACGTGGTTCGCCGGTTCCGTGTGCGTTCATGTGCTGTTGGTGTGCCGGGCCGGGAACGGCCGGGTGCCGACGCTACGCCACCGGCCGGCGGCGCCGTCGCGCGTCCCGCCCTTCCGGTACCGATGCGGGAGCCGCTTCCCGCCGCCCGCCGTACTCCTCACGGACGGCCGACCGCATCTTCGGCGCCCGGATGGCGGAAGCTGGAGGGTGTGAGGGTGCGCTGTTCAGTCCGTACCGCCGGGGCCGTCCGGGGCCGCCGTCCCGTCCCAGCGGGCCCTGCGCATGTCGAGACGGGGTATGTGCCCCTTCGCGGCCTGCGGGGCCGGACGCAGCGGGGTGCCCTCCTCGCGGTAGTGGGCCAGGGCGTCCAGCTCGTGGCCGGGCAGCAGGCCGCCGTCCGAGCGCACCACGCGCCACCACGGCACGGCGCCCCCGTACAGCGCCATCACGCGGCCGACCTGCCGGGGGCCGCCCTCCCCCAGCCACTCGGCCACGTCGCCGTAGGTCATGACCCTGCCCGCCGGAATGCCCTCGGCGGCCTCCAGCACACGCTCCGCGTAGGCGGGCAGCTCCGGGGGGCCGTCTGCCGTCTCCTCCTCGCTCATGCGTCACATCGTGCCCGAGGGCACCGACAGTCGCGGGACACGGGAGCGCGCGCGGGGGCGCTCATGGCGGCGAATTGCCCCCTCCTGCGCCCATGCGCGGGCGGCTCGTGCCACCATCATCCGGGCGGTGACTGGTGATACGAGATCAAAAAGAGACAGACGACAAGCACGACGTGAGCGGGAACGAAGCCGCTGGCGCGGTCGGTGCTGCCTCTGACGCGCCTCTGACCAGCGAAAACACCGCCCCGGTGACACCGGCGACCACCGAGGTCGCGGCCGTCGTACCGCGCGTGGCGGCCACCGCGGGTACCGCCGGTACTCCGGCCGACGCGCGGACGACCGAACCGGTCGCCGTCGCGGCCGACGCCCCGCACGACCGGGACCGGCACGAGGAGACGCCCTCAACGGGCCCTGCCCAGCCCGCAGGTGACGGACCGGCCCGCCCCCCGGAGCCGTCCGGAACCGGCAGCGCGCGGGGCGGGACACCGAAGGCCACCGGGAACGAGGCGAAGGTCACATCCTCCGCGGGCCCCACCGGCCCCGGAGACGCCGGAGACAGCACCCCCGCGGACGCGGACGACGGCGCCGGCACCGCCGACGACGAGAGCTGCCCGCACACCGACCCGGTGGCCAGGGACGAACCCCTGCTGCCCGCGCGCGTGCACCGGCCCGTCGACCTCATGAGCTTCCTGTTCGGCGTTCTCGGCATCGCGCTGGTGCTGGGCATCGCCGGCTTCGCCCACGCGACGACCTCCGGCGTGGAGCAGGACATCGCCCAGGGCGCCACGCACGCGCCCGAGCCGCTGATCACCGTCGCCGGACTGCTGGCGACCGTGGCGGTGCTCATCGTGCCCGTCGCGTTCGCCGTGGAGCGGCTGATCAAGCGGGACGGGCTGCGCATCGCGGACGGCGTGCTGGCGGCCGTCCTGGCGCACGGCGTGTCCCTCGCCACCGATCTGTGGGTCTCGGACGCGGCACCGGCCGCGATCCGGGACGCGCTGACCCGGGACGCGCCCGGCGGCGGTCTGACCGACCCCGTCCACGGCTACCTCGCGCCGGTCATCGCGTACATGACCGCCGTCGGGATGGCGCGCCGCCCCCGGTGGCGGGTGGCGCTGTGGTCGGTGCTCTTCCTGGACTCCTTCGCCGTGCTCATGGGCGGCTACACCACACCGTTCTCGATCTTCGTCACCGTGCTGATCGGCTGGACGGTGGCCTACGGCACGCTCTACGGCGTCGGCTCGCCCAATGTGCGTCCCACCGGCCAGAACCTGCTGGCGGGCCTGCGCCGGGTCGGCTTCGCGCCGCTGACGGCGGTCCGGGCGGAGGACGAGTTCCCGGACTCCCCGGAGTCCGAGCGGGGCCGCCGCTACCTGGTGACGCTGGAGGACGGCCCGCTGCTGGACGTCACGGTCGTGGACCGCGAGCAGCAGGCGCACGGCTTCTTCTACCGCATGTGGCGCCGGCTCCAGCTGCGCGGCATCACCCAGCGCCGCAGCCTGCAGTCGCTGCGCCAGGCGCTGGAGCAGGAGGCGCTGCTCGCCTACGCCGCCATCGCCGCCGGTGCGAACGCCCCCCGGCTGATCGCCACCTCCGAGCTCGGCCCGGACGCGGTGATGCTGGTCTACGAGCACATGGGCGGCCGCTCGCTGGACGTGCTGTCCGACCGGGAGATCACCGACGAACTCCTGCACGGCGCCTGGGAGCAGGTGAAAGCGCTGCAGTCGCGGCGCATCGCGCACCGCAGGCTGGTCGGCGAGTCGCTGCAGGTGGATCGTTCCGGCACGGTCTTCGTGACCGACCTGCGCGGCGGGGAGATCGCGGCCGGCGACATCGTGCTCCGCATGGACGTCGCGCAACTGCTCACCACCTTGGCGCTGCGCGTCGGCCCCGAGCGCTCGGTGGCCTCCGCCGTGGCCGTCCTGGGCCCGGACGCGGTCGCGAACTCGCTGCCCCTGCTGCAGCCCATCGCGCTCAGCCGCACCACCCGCGCCACGCTCAAGCAGCTCGCCCGGGAGCGGGCGCAGCGCGAGCGGGAGGCCGTGCTCGCGGCCTCCAAGGCGCGGCGGGTGGCCGGCGGGGAGCCCGCGAACGAGGCCAAGGAGACCAAGGCGGCGCGGCGGGCCGAGAAGAAGGCCCTGGAGGACGCGCTGGAGGGGGCCCGTGAGGAGGACCTGCTCACCCGTATCCGCCACCAGGTGCTGCTGATCCGCCCGCAGGCCCCGGTGGAGCCGGTGCGGCTGGAGCGGGTGCGGCCGCGCACCTTGGTGAGCATCATCGCCGGCGCCTTCGCCGCGTACTTCCTGCTCTCCCAGATCAGCAGCATCGACCCGGCGACCCTGCTGGCCGAGGCGAACTGGGGCTGGATCATCGTCGCGGTGCTCGCCTCCGCGGCGAGCTACGTCGCGGCGGCCATGGCGCTGTCCGGCTTCGTGCCGGAGAAGCTGTCGTTCCTGCGGACGACGCTGGCCCAGATCGCGGGCTCCTTCGTGAAGCTGGTCGCCCCCGCCGCCATCGGCGGCGTGGCGCTCAACACCAGGTACCTCCAGAAGTCCGGGGTGCGCCCGGGCCTGGCGGTGGCGAGCGTCGGCGCCTCGCAGTTGGTGGGCCTCGGCTCGCACATCACCCTGCTGATGGTCTTCGGCTACATGACCGGCACCGAGAAGACGCCGTCCTTGTCGCCGTCCCGGACGGTGATGGCCGGCGTGCTGACCGTCGGCGTGCTCTTCCTGATCGTCACCGCGGTCCCGTCCCTGCGGCGCTTCGCGTCGACGCGCATCAGGGCGCTGTTCGCCGGCGTGGTGCCGCGCATGCTGGACGTGCTCCAGCAGCCGCTGAAGCTCACGACGGGCATCGGCGGCACCCTGCTGCTGACGCTCTTCTTCGTGCTGTGCCTGGACGCCAGCGTCCGCACCTTCCACGGCGAGGTGAACTTCGCGGCGGTCGCCGTGATCTTCCTGGCCGGCAACGCGCTCGGGTCTGCCGCGCCGACCCCCGGCGGTCTCGGGGCGGTCGAGGGCGCGCTGATCGCGGGCCTGACGACCATCGGGCGGCTGGACTCGGCGACGGCTACCTCGGCCGTCCTGCTGTTCCGCGTGCTGACCTTCTGGCTGCCGGTGCTGCCCGGCTGGCTGGCGTTCACCCAGCTCACCAGACGGCAGGCGTTGTGAATCCGGCCCACTGACAGCAGATGTCAGTGGGCCGCCCCTACCGTCCCGCCATGGACACCTCGCAGATCGTCGAACTGCGCCAGTACACGCTGCACCCGGGCGGGCTCGGCATCCTCGTCCCGCTCTTCGAGCGGGAGTTCGTCACCGGCCAGGAGGCCGCCGGCATCCGCGTCGGCGGCCGTTTCCGCGACCTGGACGAACCGGACCGCTTCGTATGGATGCGCGCCTTCCCGGACATGGCGGCCAGGACCCGCTCCCTGCGGGCGTTCTACGACGGCCCGGTCTGGCGGGCGCACCGCGCCGAGGCCAACGCCACCATGATCGACTCGGACGACGTCCTGCTGCTGCGCGGCCCCGGCTACCGTGTGCCGGACGACGCGGGGCTGGTGGTCGCGACGATCTGCCATCCCGCGGATCCGGCCCGCTTCACGGCCCCGCCGTCCGCCCGCGCGGTGCACCGCACCGAGCACGCGGCGAACGGCTTCCCCGCGCTGCCGGTGCGGACCGGCGAGGACGTCGTCGTGTGGTTCTCCGCCCACCCCGACGCCGACGCCCACCGGGCGGCCCCGCGGCCCGCGGGGAGCGGCGGCGGCCTGCTGCGCCCGCCCCGGGAACTGCGGCTGGTACCGGTGCGCGGTCCGCTGGGCTGACCGGCCCCGTGGCCGCGCCCCGGGCCGGCGGCACACGGGCACCGCGTCCGAACCACCGCCCGCGCGCCGATCCTCACCGGCCGAGGATGTCGGTCAGGTCGTAGCCGACCGGTTCCTCCAGCTGCGCGTACGTGCAGTCGGCCGGGTCGCGGTCCGGACGCCAGCGGCGGAACGGGGCGGTGTGCCGGAAGCGGTCGCCCTGCATGTGGTCGTAGGCGACCTCCAGGACGCGTTCGGGGCGCAGCGGAACCCAGGAGAGGTCCTTGCCGGCGCTCCAGCGGCTCTGGGCGCCGGGCATCCGGCCGCCGGGAGCGGCTTCCGCCCATTCGGCCCACGGATGCCCCTCGACGCCCTCCATGCGCAGCGGCTCCAGCTCCGCCACCAGTTCCTCGCGGCGGCGCATCGGGAAGGACGCGCTGACGCCGACGTGCTGGAGCCGGCCCGCGGCGTCGTAGAGGCCGAGCAGCAGGGAGCCGACGACGGGGCCGGTCTTGTGCCAGCGGAAGCCGGCCAGGACGCAATCCGCGGTGCGCTCGTGCTTGACCTTGATCATCACGCGCTCGTCCGGCCGGTAGCCGACGTCCGGCGGCTTGGCGACGACCCCGTCCAGGCCGGCGCCCTCGAACTGCTCGAACCACTGCCGGGCCAGGTCGATGTCGGTCGTGGCGGGCGCCACGTGGACCGGCGGCCGGACCGGGCCGAGCGCGTCCACCAGCGCCTGGCGGCGCCAGCTCTGCGGGTCCGCCATCAGGGAGCGGTCGCCGAGCGCGAGCAGGTCGAAGGCGACGAGGGAGGCCGGGGTGCGCCCGGCGAGCTGCCGCACCCGGGAGTCGGCGGGGTGGATGCGCTCCAGCAGCGCGTCGAAGTCCAGCCGGCCGTCCCGGGCGATGACGATCTCGCCGTCCACGACGCAGCGCGGCGGCAGCTCGGCACGGACCGCCTCGACGACCTCGGGGAAGTAGCGGGTCAGGGGCTTGCCGGTACGGCTGCCGATCTCCACGTCGCCGCCGTCGCGGAAGACGATGGCGCGGAAGCCGTCCCACTTCCCCTCGTAGAGCATGCCGGGCGGGATCGCGGGAGCCGACTTGGCGAGCATCGGCTTCACGGGCGGCATCACCGGGAGGTCCATGCCGCGATTGTCCGCCCGACAGGCGGGGCACGCCCGTCGGGCCTACCGTGTGCGCATGGGAGAGGCGGTGGCGGCATGGGCGAGGCTGTCGAGCTGACCGTCGGCGAGCGGACGGTCCGGCTCTCGAACCCGGGCAAGGTGTACTTCCCCGAGTCCGGATTCACCAAGCTGGACGTGGCCCGCTACTACCTCACCGTCGGTGACGGCATCCTGCGCGCGCTGCGCGACCGGCCGACGACGATGGAGCGCTACCCCGACGGGATCGGCGGCGAGTCGTTCTTCCAGAAGCGCGCCCCCAAGAACACCCCGGACTGGATCCCCACCGGCCGCATCCGCTTCCCCTCCGGCCGGTACGCGGACGAGATCTGCCCCACCGAGGTCGCCGGTGTCGTGTGGGCCGCCAACCTGGGCTGCCTCACCTTCCACCCCTGGCCGGTCCGCCGCGGGGACCTCGACCACCCCGACGAGCTGCGCATCGACCTCGACCCGCAGCCCGGCACGGACTTCGCCGACGCGGTCCGGGTGGCCCGCGAGCTGCGCGGGCTGCTGGAGGAACTGGGTCTGCGCGGCTGGCCCAAGACCTCCGGCGGGCGCGGGGTGCACGTCTTCGTGCCGATCGTGCCGGAGTGGACGTTCACCGGCGTGCGGCGGGCGGCCATCGCCATCGCGCGGGAGATGGAGCGGCGGATGCCGGAGCAGGTGACCAGCGCGTGGTGGAAGGAGGAGCGCGGCGAGAAGATCTTCGTCGACTACAACCAGACCGCCCGTGACCGCACCATCGCCTCCGCCTACTCCGTCCGGCCCCGGCCGGGCGCCCCGGTCTCCGCGCCGCTGCGCTGGGACGAGCTGCCCGATGCCCACCCCGGCGACTTCGACCTGGCCAGCATGCCGGTGCGGTACGCCGAGGAGGGCGACGTCCACGCGGACATGGAGGGGCAGGCCTTCCGGCTGGACGCCGTGCTGGAACTGGCCGAGCGCGACGAACGCGACCACGGCCTCGGGGACCTGCCGTACCCGCCGGACCACCCGAAGATGCCGGGCGAGCCGCTGCGCGTGCAGCCGAGCCGGGCCCGCCGCAAGCCGGCCGACGCCGCGTCCGACGCACCCGAGGCCTGACGCCCTCTTCCCGGCACAGGGGGCACTGACGCATCATCAGGTAGCTGCTCGTGCACGCCCGCGGGCGGACGACCCGGCCCGACCGGCAGGTCGTGCGTCCGGCCGGGTACGGAGTCACCGATCATGCCGCGCGTTGCGCCGGGGACGGCCGGGTCGGCTGCGGCATCTTTGAGCTCGGCAGCATCGGCCGCCACACCCCCAGCGGTTCCACCGGCAAGGAGGCCCTGTGACCACGGTGCGCACGACCACCCGTGACCCCGAACTGCTGTGCCGCCGACTCGACCTCTGGCTGAACGCCAAGCACCCCGGCGCCCGCTGCCGGAACGTGCGGGTGCCCGTCGCCGTAGGCCCGTCGAGCGAGACCGTCCTGTTCGACCTCGCCGTCCCGCACCCGGCCGGCACCGCCCGGCAGCGGATCCGGCCCTGCGTGCTGCGGCTGGCGGCGGACCCGGAGGCGTCCGCGGTCCTCCCGCCGTCCGACATCGCCGCCGAGTACCGCGCCGTCCAGACCGTCGCCGCGCGCACGCGGGTCCCGGTCCCCGAACTGCTGTGGCTGGAGACCGACCCGGAGCCCCTGGGCGCGCCGTTCTTCGTCATGGAGCGGGTGGCCGGGCGGGTGCCGCCGGACGTCATGCCCTACACCTACGGTTCCAACTGGCTCTTCGACGCCACCGAGGAGGAACGGGCGCGGCTGGAGCGCGCCACGGTGGGCGTGCTCGCGGAGATCCACTCGGTGCCGGCGGAGGGCGGGCTGCGGGAGCACGTCGACGCGCAACGCGCCCGCTACGCCCGGGTCGCCGAGGGGCGGGCCCCCTCCCCCGTGATCGAGCGGGCCTTCGCCCGGCTGGAGGACGTCTGGCCCGCCGATCCCGGTCCCTCCGTGCTGAGCTGGGGCGACGCCCGGGTCGGCGCCATCGTCTACGACGCCGACTTCGCGCCCGTCGCCGTGCTGGACTGGCAGATGAGCGGCGCCGGGCCGCGCGAACTGGACCTGGCCTGGCTGGTGCACCGGCACCGCCACTTCCAGGAGCTGGCGACCGCCTCCGGCTTCCCGGGCATGCCCGTCTTCCTGGACCGCGACCGGGTCGCCGGGATCTACGCGGAACTGACCGGGCACACCCCTCGCGACCCGGACTTCCACACCCTGTACGCGGCCCTGCGGCACGCCGTGGTGATGCTGGACGAGGGCTACCGGCAGGTGCGTTTTGGGGAGCGGGAGATGCCGGACGACCCGGACGACCTCATCCTGCACCGCGGATCGCTGGAGGCCATGGCCGAGGGCCGCTGACGCGGGCGTGCGCCGCGGCGGGACCGGGACCGGCAGCCACTCGTCTGCCGCCCCCGCCGGCCGTCGCGGCGCGCGCCCCGGCCCGGCCCGGCTCGTCCTCCTCGGGGCGGACGGCATCATCAGCGACCGCCCGGACGTGATGCGCGCCCGGCGCTGGTGAATAGTGTGACGCGTCCACGAACACGTCCGGAGGGGTCCTGGTGAAGCGGCATCCGATGCCGATGGTGATTCTGACGCTCGCTCTGCTGACGGGGTGCGGCGGTGCCGCAAATGGGCCGGACCGCGACGGGGCGGCCGCGCCGGAGGCCCCGCGATCGTCGAAGGCGGTCACGGCCGAGCGCGTGAAGTCGGCCCTGGAGGCCCGACTGACTCCGAACGAGGCGCGGTTCGGTTCCGGCACGGGATCGCCCTGCTCGACCTCGTCGGCCCGGATGTTCGCCGCCGAGTGCGGCGACGCCGCGAAGGTCACGGGAGCCGACGCGTCGTTCGCCCTGGAACAGATCGAGGGCCGGCAGGGCTTCGCCACGCTGCGTGCGGTCGCGGTCGAACTCCGCGCCGCTGTCGCCTCCTACCAGCGGCTCGGCTGCGCCGACCACCCGGCCGCGACCGCCACCCGCCACGCCTGCCTCGCCCCCGCGGCCGTCATCGCCCAGGGCTTCCCCGACCTTCGCGACGGCGCCGACCTCGGCCTGCGGGGCGCCTAGGCGAACCGGCAGCGCGCCGGGATTCCGCGGGTGCGGACGGGCTCTGCGGACCTCGCCCGCGGTGGCCTCCCCTGGCCTTGCGGGCCCGCGCCACGACTGCCAAGATCACCGCCATGACCGCCCCGAGAGCTTCCCGGCGCGCCGCCGGTTCGCACAACGCCATCGATCTGCTGCTTTCCCTGACCTTCATCAAGCGCCGTACTCCCGCACGGGACGCCGCCGATCTGCTCCAGGGCCAGACCCTCGAACTGGTGGCTCTCAGCAGGACGCTCGGCCGCGTGGTCCTGTTGGACCTCGGCAAGGGCCGGCAGATCCAGCACCTCAAGATCGGCGCCCTGTTCGTCACCCAGGGGCGGCCGCTGGTGTGGCGGGAGCGCCGCACCAAGCAGGAGACCGTCCTCGACGGCCCGTTCACGCTCACGCGGCTCGACAAGAAGGTGCCGCTCAACGGCAGGCTGGCGTTCTACGAGCTGACCACGGCCGACGGAAGCCACGAGGTCGCGCTGCCGAAGAAGGACGCCCCACTGGTCCTGCTCGCGATCAGCCGGGATTCCCTGGAGACGCCGGCCCCCAGGTGACCCCTGCCGGAGGAGCCGGACCGGCGGCCACGACGAAGCGAGCTGCTTCAGTCGAAGAGGGCAACGACTCCATTCACCCAGATCGCAAGGAACGCAGCAGCCCCCACCAGGCAGCCGACGCCGGCCAGCACGCCGCCGACCGTCCACGGCTCGGAAGGCGCCTCGCACTCCTCCTCCAGGCCGTCCCGGTAGGAGGCGGGGTCGTCCCAGTCGACGGGGTGCCCCAGTTCCTTGGCACAGGCGGTCCGCACCGCGACCAGCTGGCCCTCCGCGAAGGCGGTAGCCGCCAACGCCTCGGGGCCGCGCCAAGCGAGTGCCTTCATCCGCCACCCGGGAGACCCGTACCGCGCCTCGAAGGCGGCGGTCTCACCGGCGTTGCGGTCCTCTTCGAGGTACATCCAGCGTCCGGCCTCGGCGGCGTCGCCGTAGAGCCGGTACACCTCGGCCAAACGCCGGCGGAGCGTCAGGTCGTACGGGAAGGACGAAACAAGACCGCGCAAACGCTGGCGCGCGACGGGAACCCGGCCCGCGGCCAGGTCTGCGTCGACACGGGCAAGGGTCTCTCTTCGGGGCATGAACACATGATCCGGTATAGCGCTGATCTGCGGCGATCGGTTTTGTAGTACAGCACCCGCTCACTCTCAACGGCACCGCCTGAACCTCAATGACGAGCCCTAGGCGATCAGGAAGCGATCGCGGCGCGGTAAGATTTTCCCTTCTCCATCAAGGCACACGGCGTCACTCACGCTCCGCCGGGCGCGCGGCCCGCGTCCGGCCGCGCCCCCGCTCCTGCCTCCGTCCCGCCCGGCACGGCCGTCCGCCGCCGGGTGCAGCCCTGCGAGAGGACGACTGTGCAGAACCCCCTTGAAGGCAAGCGCCGGAGTTGGGCCAAACGTGCTTTGCTCCTGGCCCTAGTCGTACTTTTCGCGATTGACACCATCGACCGCGCGCGTCACGCAAAGCCGATTGTGGGGATTTCATGGCTGTTGGTTCTGGTCCTGATGGATCTTGGCCGACGCCTCTGGCGCGAATGGCGAGACCAGTAGCCCCAGAGGGCGGGGCCGTCGTCGGGCCGTCCGAGGCCAGCCATTGCTGACAGACGATGACAACCGACCACGGCGTCGTCGCAGTTCAGCAGCCACGGCCCTGATGCCTGCCCAGGTGGGAGGCACGGCTCATCACTTCCAGAAGAACTGATCAGGGCTACTGGCACCGAGAGCCAAGACGATCACCCGCTATCGTGCCGCCGTGGCTGAAGACTCGGTGACGATCACGCTGACTGGCGACCAGGCCCTCGTACTGTCCGACTGGCTGGAACGTATGAAGGGCTCTGCCGCCTTCGACTCCCTGGTAGGCGACCGGGCCGTTTGGTCGGCCCTACACCGGATCTCGGGCACGCTCGACAAGTCGCTCGTAACGATCTTCGCGCCCGACTACGCCGAGCGTCTCCAGGCGGCTCGACAGCGGATCGGTGGCGCAGACGAAGACTGACGGACGAGCGGTCCGTGCCACACCTCTTCCAAACTGGGGTACCAGGAGCCCAGCGCCGAAGTCAGTCGCCTAGGTCGTCCTCCGGTCCGATCGGGCGAAGGGCCGATTCGTAGTCGCCCGTGACGATCAGGTCATCGATCACCCGAACCATGGATGAGATGCCGGCATGGCTGACGATGAGTTCGTCCCAGCAGTAGAAGTACGTGCCGTCAAGGCACTCGCCCGTGTCCTTCCACCGGTCCATCAGGCGCTGGACCTCGTCGAGGGTGAATATCGTCCCGGACCACCGATTACCGTCGGGGAAGGTCAGCCACATGTCGACGTTGCAGACCTCCTCCAGGTCTTCGCCCGCCCCTGGCACGAAGCAGATCTCGTAGCCTTCGCGCTTCACCCGGTAGAACGGGCCATCCCACATGGCGCCTCCGAGAAGCCTCTGCCGCATCGACTCGCGCGGAAACTAGCGCCACAAGCAATCGCACACCAAGTCCACGCCATCAGCGGCACTCAACCAGTCCGTCGCACCGACCATGCAGGACATCCCAGTCCGTGCCCCTTCCGTGCCCGATCAGACGGGAAACCAGGGGGGCAGCACGGTGCCACTCGCGCACGAAGAAGGGGCGCCCCCGTGTCTTGGGGCACCCCTTCTGTCCAGCGCCTTCGCCGGCCTACTGCGGAGAGTGTGGGATTTGAACCCACGGTGACATCGCTGCCACGACGGTTTTCAAGACCGTGTACGGATCGACGCTCCCAAAGCGTCGAGTGCACCCACAGCGGCGTGGA
Source organism: Streptomyces sp. MI02-7b (assembly GCF_033793585.1). Taxonomy (NCBI): domain Bacteria; kingdom Bacillati; phylum Actinomycetota; class Actinomycetes; order Kitasatosporales; family Streptomycetaceae; genus Streptomyces; species Streptomyces sp. MI02-7b. Next base: position 66,925 of record NZ_JARAWX010000033.1, read on the forward strand.
TATGAGCCGGGCCGCGACGCAACCGTTCTCCCGCGCACCACCAGGACAGTCGCTCTTCTGTGTCCTCCCTTGGATGCATGCCCAGGCCATGCTCGGGGCACAGAGGCCACGCCTTCCGCAGAAGCTCCATGACGGTCTCCTGCGCGGCATCGGCGACGCTCGCCAGTGCAGAGGCAAGGCTGTCCTGTGAGTTCGGGTCCAAGTGGTTGCCGTGCCACTCGCCGTTGGCCATGGCGACGTAGACATTCTCCGGCTCATCCGCGTCGTAGGACGGAAGCGCCAGCAGCTGCAGGGGTTCCAGTTGGGGAAGCGTCACCGCCAGGTCCCGGTTCAGAAGGGCGAGAGCCTGGTCCCACACTGGGTACTCGCCCGGCGAGACGCGGCGAGGCTCAGGGGGGACGAAAAGAGCACACATGAGCACCATCCTCCGCCACGCCAGGGACAACCCCAATGGCTCAACAGCGTCGCCCCCCTGCAAGGACCGCGTGCGGGGGCTGACATCAGCGGCTGACATCAACGACGCTGGACGGGTGCGTACACCCGCACCTCTGCCCGGCCGTCGCACCGATCGACGAAAGCCGCCGCAGCAGGCCCGGATCGAACTCCTGAAGCGGGTGTCGCCTGCGAGTCGAGCACCGCCTCTGGGCCGTCGCAGGGCCGTGGCAGGTAAACCAGCGCTGACCAGCGTTGACAACCGGTGAGGGCGGTCAACGCTGGTCAGCGGGCAATTCGTGTCTTGAGCCCCGGTTCAGCGAAGTGGCGGCTCAGTAGACGGGCTTCTCCGGCTCGATCGTGTTGACCCAGCCGATGACGCCGCCGCCGACGTGGACCGCGTCGGCGAAGCCCGCGGACTTCAGGACGGCGAGGACCTCGGCGGAGCGGACGCCGGTCTTGCAGTGCAGGACGATCTTCTTGTCCTGGGGGAGGTCCTGGAGGGCGTTGCCCATCAGGAACTCGTTCTTGGGGATCAGACGGGCGCCGGGGATGGAGACGATCTCGTACTCGTTCGGCTCGCGGACGTCGATGATGTCGATGTTCTCGCCGTCGTCGATCCACTCCTTGAGCTGCTTGGGAGTGATCGTCGACCCCATGGCGGCGGCCTGCGCCTCCTCGGAGACGACGCCGCAGAAGGCCTCGTAGTCGATGAGCTCGGTGACGGTCGGGTTCTCACCGCAGACCGCGCACTCGGGGTCCTTGCGGACCTTGACCTGACGGTAGTTCATCTCCAGGGCGTCGTAGATCATCAGCCGGCCGACCAGGGGCTCGCCGGTGCCGGTGAGAACCTTGATCGCCTCGGTGACCTGGATGGAGCCGATGGACGCGCACAGCACGCCCAGCACGCCGCCCTCGGCGCAGGAGGGGACCATGCCCGGCGGCGGGGGCTCCGGGTACAGGCAGCGGTAGCAGGGGCCGTGCTCGGACCAGAAGACCGAGGCCTGGCCGTCGAAGCGGTAGATGGAACCCCAGACGTACGGCTTGTTCAGCAGCACGCAGGCGTCGTTGACCAGGTAGCGGGTCGCGAAGTTGTCCGTGCCGTCGACGATCAGGTCGTACTGGCTGAAGATCTCCATCACGTTGTCGGCCTCGAGCCGCTCCTCGTGAAGGACCACGTCGACGTACGGGTTGATGCCCTTGACGCTGTCGCGGGCGGACTCCGCCTTGGAACGGCCGATGTCGGCCTGGCTGTGGATGATCTGGCGCTGCAGGTTGGACTCGTCGACCTCGTCGAACTCCACGATGCCGAGCGTGCCGACACCTGCGGCGGCGAGGTACATCAGGGCCGGCGAACCGAGCCCGCCGGCGCCGACGCAGAGCACCTTGGCGTTCTTCAGCCGCTTCTGCCCGTCCATCCCGACGTCGGGGATGATCAGGTGGCGGGAGTACCTGCGGACCTCGTCGACGGTGAGCTCGGCGGCCGGCTCGACCAGGGGTGGCAGCGACACGGGGACTCCGTTTGTCGATCGATCACTACGGGTGGTTCTACCCGTAACACTGCCACGCCCGTCTTCATTCCAAGACCGCCGTCCCGAGGGTCGAGACACCCACCGGTCACATGCTGGGCGGCGGCTGGCTCTGCAGCATCCGCGACGCCTCGGCCCAGTACCCGGGCAGCCCCTCCCAGGCCGCGTGGTCGGTGCGGTCGGTGAAGTAGACGGTGGCGGCGCCCTGCCAGCGGGCGATGCGCATGGCGTTCTCCAGGTGCGGTGCCGGGACCCCGTGCACGAGGTGGCAGAAGCGCTCGGGCGGATGGGCCGCGGTCCACTCGGGCGCCTCGGACCAGCGGTACTGCGTCCAGGGACCGGCGAACGTCACCAATTGGTCGGCGATCTCGGCGTAGCCCTCGAAGGGGTGGCTGCCGTGACCGAGGACGACATGACCGCGGCTGCCGCCCTCGACCGCGAGCAGGGCGCGCAGCGTGGTGATCAGCCGCCGGCAGTCCTGCAGCTCGGCGGGCGTGGTCGGGGCCCGGTCGACGTAGAAGCCCTCGACCCGGTACCAGTCCAGGAAGCGGTGGGCGTCGGCGACGAGCTGCCCGAACGGGCGCGCCCCGTGCCGGGCGTCCAGGTAGCCGAGGACCGGCACGGCCGCGTCCCGCAGCCGTACGGCCGCCTCGGTGTAGAGGGGGTCCACGCGGGCGCCGGGGCCACGGGAGACGTTGACGACCACCCAGTGCAGCGGCGCCTCGGGGCGGGCCAGTTCGGCCCACTCCGTGGGGGCGACCAGCGGGTGCGCGTACGCGGGGACACCGAAGCCGAGCCCGTCGCAGCGACCGATCGGCCGGCGTGTTCCGGCCGAGGTCAGACCCGACATGCCGCCTCCATCCAGACGTCGGCGAGTGACTCCTCCAGCGCGATCCTGGGCCGCCAGCCCAGCCGGTCGCGCGCGGTGCGGACGTCGGCCTGCTGCCAGGCCCCGCAGCCGTCGGGGTAGTGCGGCGGGCCGCCGCCGGCGATCTGCGGCTCCTCCACCTCGTGCAGCGCCCCGGTGTAGCCCGCGGCGGCCGCCAGGCCCGCCGCGACCTCCCGCAGCGCGATCGCCCGGCCGGTGCCGATGTTCACCGTGCCCTGCGCGGCGGACAGCGAGGCGGCGTGCACGGCGCGCGCCACGTCGCGGACGTCCACGAAGTCGCGCTGCACGCCCAGGCCGGTGAGCTTGAGCTCGCCGTCGCCGGACTGCATCGCCCGGCGCAGTGCCTCCGCGAGGCGGCCGATGGGCGAGGCGGCCGGCGTGCCGGGGCCGACGGGGGTGAACACCCGCAGCACCACCGCGTCCAGGCCGGACCCCAGCACCAGTTCCGACGCGGCGAGCTTGCTGACCCCGTACGGGCCGCCCGGCCGCGGCACCGCGTCCTCGGCGGTGGAACTGCCGGCGGGCGAGGGCCCGTACTCCGCCGCGCACCCGACCTGCACCAGCCGCGCCGAGGTGGCGCTGCGGCGCATGGCCTCGCAGACCGTCGCCACCGCGATCGTGTTGTGCCGGGTCAGTTCGCGCGCGCCGCCCCGGATCGCCCCCGCGCAGTTGACGACGACGCCGGGGTGCACCGCGTCCATGAACCGGGCGAGCGCCCCCGGACTCCCCGACGACAGGTCGAACCTGACGTCCGCGTCGTCGCTGCGGCCCAGCGCGGTGAGCTGCACGGCGGGGTCGGCCAGCAGCCGTTCCGCCACATGACGGCCGACGAATCCGTCGGCCCCGAGCAGGAGGACTCTCATCGCGCGCGCCTCCGCGGGGCCTGCACTGGGTTCGGGGGTCGGTGGTTCATCGTCAGTTGCTCCTTGACTGCTTCTTCGTGCCTCGCGGGGCGGGGCGGGTCATCGCGGGTACCGCCGCGAAGGTGTGGGCCGAGGCCCGGGACAGCGCGGACAGCGCGTAGGCCACCAGCACCGGGGCCGCCGCCGCGCACGCGACGGCGGCGACCGAGCCGGGGTCGAGCGACAGCCGGCCGAGCAGGACCGCGGCCAGGCAGACCGCCTCGGTGGCGCTGGCCAGGCCGGTGCCGACCGCCCCGGCGTCGGGGTAGCCGTGGATCGCCAGCAGGCGGCCGGTGAACAGCAGCAGCGCCAGCGCCGCGGGCCCCACGAGGGCGGCCGGGGTGAAGGCGGCGCCGACGACGGCGCGCGCTGCGCAGAGCAGGGCCGTGACCGCGACCAGGTAGAGCGCCAGGGTGCCGAGGAGCAGCGGGCGCACGGCGGCCCCGAACTCCTCCAGGCTGCGGCTGCGCAGCAGATGGCCGCGGGCGCGTACGGCGAAGCGGTGCGCGCACCAGGCGGCCGGCGCGAGCGACAGCGCCAGCGCGGTGGTCACGGCCCCGGCGGCCGGCTGCCGGACGCCCTCGGCGAAGGCGGCGAAGCCCAGCAGCCAGCAGGCCCACAGGGTGCCGCCGGCGCCGTTGCCGTAGGGGGCCCGCAGCGGGCCGGTGCGCAGCGCGGCGAAGAGCGCGGCCAGCAGCAGCGGCCCGGCGACGGCGGCGACCGCGAGCGAGTGCACGGCCTGCAGCGCCCAGGTGGCGGCCGCGTACACCAGGCCGGGGGCGAGGGTCAGCAGCACCGGGGGCCGCGTGGGCGCCTCGGCAGCCGGTTCCGGCACGCCGGCCCGGGGCACGCGGGCGTACAGCTCCTCGGCGAGGCTGAACACGTCACGGTGCCGGAAGGAACCCGCGACCCGGTCGGTGACGCCCTGCGCCTCCAGTCCGGCGACGATCTCCAGCGGGTCCACCGCCTCGGCGCACAGGCGCTGGTGACGGTGCATCAGTTCGCGGACGGGGTCGGCGGGGCCGTGCTTGCGCGGGGCGCCGCCCTTGCGGCCGGCCGGCTCGGCGGGGGCGGGGGGCGGCGGGTCCCCCCAGGGCTCACCGGCCACCGGGGCCGCGAGAGCCGCGGATTCGCCGTGCCACCGCTCCTGCGACGGGCGGCTCATGCGCGGTCCTGCCTCTCGGTGCCGGCAAGCGCGGGCTCACGCCGGGCGCGCGCCCAAGTGGGGGCGGCCGTCCAGCGGCCGGGGACGTGTGCCTCGGCGGGCCGGCCGAAGGGCACGGGCGCGCCGTCCTCGTCCCGCAGCGGCCCGTTGCGGCCGGGGGCGTGGGCGACGAGGTCGAGGTAGATCTCCCGGAAGGCGGCGAGGTTCTGCTCGACGGTGAAGAGTTCCAGGGCCCGTTCGCGGGCCGCCGCGCCCAGCCGCCGGCACCGTTCCGGATCGCGCAGCAGGGCGACGCACGCCTCGGCGAGCGCGCGCGGGTTGCGGGGCGGGACGACCAGGCCGGTGCCGCCGATGACCTCGCGGACGGCGCCGACGTCCGTCGAGACCGTGGCCCGGCCGCAGAACATGGCCTCGACGAGGGAGAGCGGGAAGCCCTCCACGATGCTGGAGAGCACCACCACGTCGCCCGCCGCGTACGCCTCCGCCAGGCCCGGCGCGCCGGGCGCGCCCAGTTCCTCGAAGGTCACCGGGCTCTCGCCGACCGTCACCGCGTCGGCGGCCTCGTCGGGGAAGAGCTGGGCGGCCAGCGCGCGGCAGTGGTGCAGATAGCCGGGGTCGGCGGCGCCGCCCTGGACGATGCGCAGCCGGGCGCCGGGTTCCTGCCGGCGGACCTCGCCGAAGGCGTGCAGCAGGGCGATCAGGTCCTTGCCGGGCTCGATCCGGCCGACCCACACCAGGGCGGGGTCGCAGCCGCCGGTCTCCACGGGCCCGGGCACGGTCCCCTGGTAGCCGGGGTGGACGGTGCGCAACCGCTCGCGGTCGGCCCCGCAGTGCTCCTGCCAGCGGCGGGCGTGGGCGTTGCCGGGGGTGACGAGGGCGGCCTTGCCGTAGGCCTCGCCGGCCAGGCGGCGGTGGAAGGCGGCGAGCAGGGCGCGCACGGGGGCGGGCAGGCCGGCGGCGCGGTGGGCGAGCAGCGTCTCGCGCAGGCGGACGCCGTACTCGGTGATCAGCAGGGGGGTCCCGAAGAACCGTTTGGCCAGGAGGCCGGGCAGCAGCGCGGTCCCACCGGTCACCGCGTGGGCGAGGTCGGCGGTGGCCAGGGCGTCGCCGAACTCGTCGTACCAGGGGGCCGTCAGCGGGCGCAGCGCGCGCTCCAGCTGGTCGGCGACGGCCATCAGGTCGCCCACGCCCGCGTCGGCCACCAGCGGGCGCGCGCCGGGCGCGCGGCAGGCGTCCTCCAGGACGTGCAGGGCGAGTTCCGACCGGAGCAGCGCGGGGACGCCGCCGTCCTCACGGGCGAGGTCGGCCAGTCCGTAGAGCGCGGAGGCGAAACGGTCCGCCACGCCGTTGGCGCCGACGTCGCCGGCGAGCGTCCCGACCAGGTCGCGGTAGTGCTCCAGCACCAGGGAGCGGCGCCGGCGCGCCTTCGTCCCGGCCGCCGCCGGACGGGGCACCGGGCCCCACAGCGGCAGGGTGCGCACCGCGGTCACCTGCGCCGGCAGCTCCAGCAGCCCGGCGGCGTCGGCCCGTTCGCTGCGGCCGAGCGAGTACACCGCGAACTCGTGTGCGTCGAGCCCGCGCACGAGCCGGTCGACCCAGGCACTCCCCTCGCCCCGCGCATACGGGTAACCACCCTCCGCGAGTAATGCGATACGCACGTCTGCCCCCTCTCGGCACCGGTTCTTTTCGGGCGCGATGACCGTATGCCGGTGAAGTGGGGGCATGACGGACGGTTGTCCGCCGTGCCACCGAAAGGGGTGAAGAGACGTAACTTCCGCGAGTGTCAGACGTTCTTAGCGAGTAGGCGTTCGCCGACGAAGCGGAGTGCGTCGGGCGCGACCCGGCGCCAGTAGCCCTCGTCGTGCGCGCCGTGGTCGAAGGCCGCGACCGCCGGGTGCACGGCGTCCGCGAATTCCAGCGCGGCGTCGTGGAACGGGTCCTCGCGGCCGCACCACAGGCCGATGCCGGCGGGCTGCACCCGCAACTGCGCGGTGTGGAGCAGCGGTTCGTCCGCCGTCCAGTCCGTCTGTCCCTGGAACACCCCGACCGCACGCGCGTCGGTCCAGGTGCGGAACAGCGCCGGGCTCAGCAGCGCCACCGCGTCGACGGCACGGGAGCGGGCGTAGCGCAGCGCGCCGAAACCGCCCATGGATATGCCGAGCACGGCGCGCGGAGCGCTCCCGCCGAGCCATCCGGGCAGCTCCCGCAGCAGCATGCGCTGGGGGTCCGAGCCGCCCGAGGCCTGCCAGTACGACGCCTCGCCCCCGTCGACGGCGACCAGGCGGCACGGCGGGACGCCGTCGCGGACCGCCTGGGTCAGGAACCGGGCCATCCCCAGCTCCACGAGGCCGTACGCCGACGAGCCCCGGCCGTGCAGCATCAGGCACACCGGCAGCCGGTCCGCCTGCTCGGCGGGGACGCCGTGCGGGTCGATCGTGACCAGCTCCGGGCGGGAGCGGGTGGCCCGCGAGGTCACCCGGCGGCGGGTGATCCGCCCCTCCGGCGCGTCGGGGACGACCCCGTCCGGGCCCGTCCAGCCCAGCCGCCGCCGGAACGCGGCGCTCTCGGGCACGATGTCCGAGGCCACCCCCGCCACGCCCCCGCCCAGCGCGGCCGCGGTCGCGACCGCGCCCCCCACCATGAACGCCCGCCGCCGCACCTGTGTGCTCCCCTCGCCCCCGGCCCGCGCACATCGCGCGGGCCGCGCCCATCCTGCCCCAGGGGCAGGACGGTCACGCCACGCGGACCCGGTCCGCGCGACGCGCCGCCGCGACGGCGGGGTCCAGGACCGGTACGGCGGCCAGCAGGCCCCGGGTGTAGGGGTGTTCGGGGGCGTCGTAGATCCGGTCGGCGGGCCCGTGCTCCACGATGCGGCCCGCGCGCATGACGGCCACGCGGTCGCTGACCTGCCGGACGACGGCGAGGTCGTGGGCGATGAAGACCAGCGCGATACCGAGTTCGCGCTGCAACTCCCCCAGCAGGGCCACGACCTGGGCCTGTGTGGTGACGTCCAGGGCCGAGACCGGCTCGTCGCAGACGATGAGCCGGGGCCCGGGCGCCAGCGCCCGGGCGATGCCGACCCGCTGCCGCTGCCCGCCGCTGAACTCGTGCGGGTAGCGGTGGTACCAGGCCGGGTCGAGCCCGACCCGTTCCAGCAGTTCCCGCACCCGAGCCAAAACGGCCGTGTCGTCGAGGACCCCGGCCGTGCGCAGCGGGTCGGCGATGGACTCGCCGATGCTGCGCCGCGGGTTGAGCGAGGAGACCGGGTCCTGGAAGACCATCTGCAGCCCGGTCCTGCCGCCCTCGTGCCGGATGCCGCCGGCTGTGGGCTCCAGCAGGCCGACGAGCATCCGCCCGAGGGTGGTCTTGCCGCTGCCGGACTCGCCGACGACGCCGAGGGTCTCGCCGGCGCGCACCGTCAAGGAGACGTCGTCGACGGCCGCGAACCGGGCGCCGCGCCGGCCGAACTCCTTGCGCAGGCCGGTGGCCTCCAGCAGGACCTGGCCGCTGTCCGCGGGCGCGGACGGCGTCCTGGCCTTCTCCACCCGCGGCACCGCCGCCACCAGGTCGCGGGTGTAGGCCTGTTCCGGCGCGCCGAGCACGTCGGCGACCGTGCCGCGCTCCACGGCGCGGCCGTCCTTCATCACCAGGACCTGGTCGACGCTGCCCGCCACCACCCCGAGGTCGTGCGTGACCAGCAGCAGTCCCATGCCGGTCTCGCGGCGCAGTTCGTGCAGGAGGTCGAGGATCTGCGCCTGCACGGTGACGTCGAGGGCGGTCGTCGGCTCGTCGGCGATCAGCAGCCGGGGCTCGCAGGCCAGCGCCATGGCGATGAGTGCACGCTGCCGCATGCCGCCGCTGAACTCGTGCGGCCGTGAGCGCGCGCGGCGCGGCGCGTCGGGGATGCCCACCCGGTCCAGCACCTCGACGGCCCGCTGCCGGGCGGCGCGGCGCGAGGCCTTGGGGTGGTGGACGCGGTAGACCTCGGCGATCTGGTCGCCGACCGCGAAATAGGGGTCCAGCGAGGACAGCGGGTCCTGGAAGACCATCGCGGCCAGTCCGCCGCGCAGCCGCCGCAACTCGCGCTCCTGCGCGGCCTGCACGTCGACGCCGGCGACCCGCACCGAGCCGTCGATCTCCGCGCCGGTGCCGCGGTGCAGCCCGAGCAGGGCGTAGGCGGTGGCGCTCTTGCCGCTGCCGGACTCGCCGACGACGCCGAGCGCGCCGCCCGGCTCCAGGGTGAAGGAGAGCCCGTCCACGGCGCGGACCGTGCCGGACCCGGTCGGGAAGTCGATCGTGAGGTCCGCGACCTCGATCAGCGGTGACGTCATGCCAGCACCACCCGTCGGTCGGCCACCGCGTACAGCACGTCCGCGAGGGCGTTGGCGAGTACCACGAAGAAGCCGGTGACCAGCACGAGGCCGACCACCACCGGCAGGTCCTCGGTGCTCACCGAGTCCACCAGGCTCTTGCCGAGCCCCGGGATGCCGAAGAGCGACTCGGTGAGCACCGCGCCGCCGAACATCGTCCCCAGGTCGAGCGCGGACAGCGCGATGACCGACGGCAGGGCGCCGCGCAGCGCGTGCCGCCCGATGACGGAACGCTCGCGGACGCCGTAGGCGCGCAGCGTGCGCACATGGTCCTCTGCGAGCGTCTCCAGCATGGAACTGCGGGTCAGCCGTGCGTACTTGGCGCTCTCCAGGATGGCCAGGGAGAGCCAGGGCAGCAGCAGGTTCCACGCCCACTGCTCGGGGTCCTCGGTGAGCGGGACGTACGAGGGGAAGGGCAGCCAGCCCAGCACCGAGACGAACAGCAGCATCAGCAGGATGCCGATGATGAAGACGGGCACCGCGTTGCCGGCCAGGGTCAGCGTGGTCAGCAGCCGCTCGCTGAGCCCGCCGTGGCGCAGGGCCGACAGCAGCCCGCTGCCCACGCCGATGACCAGCCACAGCACCATCGCGCCCAGGGAGAGCGAGGCGGTGGCGGGCAGGCGCTCGGCGAGCAGGGAGGTGACCTGCTCACCGCTCTGGTAGGAGAAGCCGAGGCACGGGGCGGCGCAGTGCTCGGTCCCGACGCCGGTGCTGACGTCCGTGCCGGCGACCAGGCCGTGCAGGAAGTGCAGGTACTGCGCATAGGCCGGGGAGTCGAGGCCGAGTTGGGTGCGTACCTGGTCGACCTGGTCGGCGCTGCACTTGGGCCCGCAGGCCAGCCGCGCCGGGTCGCCCGGCAGGAGGTAGAAGAGCGCGTAGACCACGACGCTCAGGACGAGGAGGACCACCAGCGCCGCGAGCAGCCGCTGCAGCGCGAACCGGGTCATGGCCATCAGGAGCCCGCCTTCTTCCGCCGCCGCGCCAGCACGCGGATCCGGCTGGCCGCCCGCGGGTCGAGGGCGGTGCGGACCCCGTCGCCGAGCGCGGTGAACGCCAGCACGGTGACGAAGATCAGCCCGGCGGGCAGCAGCACGTACGTGGGATCGGCCTGGTACCAGGTGGTGGCCGAGGACAGCATCTGCCCCCAAGAGGGCGTGGGCGGCTTCACACCGATGCCGAGGAAGGACAGCCCCGCCTCGGAGGCGATGTTGCCCGGCACCAGGAGCGCGGTGTACGTCACCACGGGCGCGGCCAGCGACGGCAGCAGCTCGCGGCGGGCGACGCGCCAGCGGCCGGCCCCGCCGAGCCGGGCGGCGGCCACGTAGTCCAGGGACTTCAGGGTCAGGGTCTGGGCGCGGACGATGCGGGAGGTGCCGCCCCAGCCGAGCAGGCCGAGGACGAGGATCAGCAGCACCGGGCGCGGGAACCCGGCGGGGACGATCGCCAGCAGCGCGATCGAGAAGACCAGGGTGGGCAGCGCCAGCATCACGTCGGTGGTCCGGCTGAGCAGGCCGTCCAGCACGCGGTTGCCGAGGCCGGCGGCCAGGCCGACGGCGACGCCGATGACCACCTGCACCACGGTGGCGCCGACGCCGATGCCGAGCGAGATCCGGGCGCCGTGGACGAGCCGGGCGAACAGGTCGCGGCCGGTCCCGGGTTCGACACCGAGCCAGTGGTGGGCGCTCACGCCGCCGAAGGAGCCGAGCGGGACCCCGCCGAGGGCGGAGTCGACGGCCGAGGCGTGGTAGGCGTCCGGGTCCTGCCCCTCCAGGGCGGTGAGCAGCGGGGCCGCGAGGGCCACCAGGACCAGCAGGGCGATCACGGCGACGCCGGCGAGGGCCGCGCGCTGGGCGCGCAGCCGTCGCCAGACCTGCCGGGCGCCCGGCGCGGCCCCGGAGTTGTCCGAGGCCGCGCCGGGCGCCACCAGTACGTCGGTGGTGGTCACTTGACCGCGACCTGCGCCACGTCGAGGACACCGGTCCAGTCGCTGATGACGACGTTCTTGACGTCCTTGCCGTACAGGCGCTTGTAGACGGGGTGCACCAGCGGCACGGTCAGCGCCTGCTCACCGATCTTCTTGTCCAGCGCGCCCCAGCGGGTGGCGGCGGCCTGGAGGTCGGTGAGCTTGTTGATCTCGTCGATCTCCTTGTTCACGGCCGGGTCGTCCAGCTGGGCGTTGTTGAAGTTGTAGCCGTCCTTGACGATCTGCCGGCCGTCGAAGATCGGGGCCAGGAAGGGGCCGCCGGACGGCCAGTCGGCACCCCAGCCGGTGAGGAAGAAGCCCGGCTCGGTCTTCACGCCGTGGATCTTCTCGCTGTAGGCGCTGGACTCCAGGCCGTCGAGCTCGACGGTGATGCCGGCCTTCTTCAGCGCGTCCTGCAGGGCGGTGGCGACCTCGGGGCCCTGCTCGTCACCGGTGCTGGAGTCGTGGGAGAGGGTGACGGTCAGGCCCTTGGGGTAGCCGGCCTCCTTCAGCAGCTCCTTCGCCTTGGCGGCGTTGCCGTTCGCCCCCGCGGGGAACAGGTCGTACGGGGTGTAGCCGAAGGACTTCTGCGCCGGCAGGAAGGTGGTCGCGGGCTCGGCGAGGGAGGAGCCGCCCAGGGCGTTGACGACGGTGGTGCGGTCGGTCGCGTAGGCGATGGCCTGGCGCACCTTCGGGTTGTCGAAGGGCTTCACCTTCGGGTTGAAGGCGATGTAGTCGGTGTAGCCGAAGTGGCCCGTGCCCACCCGGCTCGCCAGCTCCTTGTCACCGGTGATCTTCGCGAGCTCGGCAGCGGTGAGGTTGGTGTCGGTGGTGACGGCGGCCGCGTCCTTGCCGGCGCCGGAGGACAGCCGCTGGTTGATCACGGCGGCGGCCAGGCCGGACTGGATGTCGATCGTGTCCGGGTAGGCCTTGCGCTCCTCGTCGGTCTTCGGGTCCCAGTGGGTGTTGCGCTCCAGGACCAGGTGCTGCCCGTCGTTCTGGTTCGTCACGACCTTGTAGGGGCCGGAGGAGAACGGGTGGTTCTCGTACTTGGTGCCGGTGTCCTTGGCCTGCGGCACCGGGGCGAAGGAGGTCTGGGTCGCCAGGAACGGGAAGTCGCCCTCGGGCTTGTTCAGGTGGAAGACGATGGTCTTCGCGTCCGGGGTCTCGATGGAGGCCAGGCCGCCCTTGTCCTTGTACGGGCCCTGGTAGTCCTTGCCGCCGATCAGCCAGTCCCGCAGGTACGGGGCGCCGCCGGACAGCTCGGCGGCGAAGGACCGCTCGATGCCGTACTTGATGTCGGCGGTGGTGATGGGCGAGCCGTCCTCGTACTTCAGGCCGTCCTTGAGGTGGTACGTCCAGACGGTGGCGTCCGCGTTCGGCGTGCCGTTGTCCGTGGCCAGGTCCGGGACGACCTTGGCACCCGGAGCGCCGCTCTCGCGGTTGCGGGTGGTCAGGGTGCGGAAGACCAGGCCGGGTATGTTGCCGCCGCCGGAGGTGTAGAGCCGGGCGGGGTCGAAGTCCTCCTGGGCCGACTGGTTGAGGACGTAGAGCGTGCCGCCCTTGGCGGGCTTGCTGCCGCCGCCGGCCGCCTTGGCCCCGTTCTCCTCCGGGCCGCAGGCGGCGGCGCCACCGGTGATCGCCAGGACGACGGCGGCCGCGGCGAGGCGGCGGGGTGTGACGGACAACTTGGACATCGAAAAGACCTTTCGCGGCTGCGAGGCAAGAGGGCGGGGCAGAGAGAGACCCGCAGGCAGCGGCGAACGGTCCCGTCGGAGGAACCGGTGAAAAGCGTGCGTCAAGCACCGCGCCCACGGGCGGATGGCTCCGGGGCGGTGAAGGGGGGATTCCCGTTTACGCGCCCGGCACCGTGGAAGGGCGACACGAGATGTCGGCCACGCTCTGCCCGGCCACGCCGATGAGCGCCAGCTCGATGCTGGCGTCGGCGTGTGTGGCGGGGCGGTGCTGCGGCATGCCGAAAACATTGAACGATGAATCGCCCGATGTCAAAAATCTATCCACGGGGGTAGGGCCAGGCGTTCGGTTTGCAGGTCAGCCCGTCGATGGTCAGGAACTTCGTCTGCTGCATCATCACCGGGGCGAGAGCCCCGTTCTTCGGGCACAGCACGTGGTTGTAGCCGAGCCGGTGCCCCACCTCGTGGTTGATCAGCATCTGGCGGTAGGCGTGCATCCTCGCCGGGCCGTACGTCGGGGACCCCTGCGCCCACCGGAAGGCGTTGATCATGGTGCGCGGAGTGGACGCCGCGTCACATGACACGTTGTCAACTGTCGTGTCCAGGCCGGATTCCGCGCACACCTTCGCCGTGGTTCCGGGACTCGCCAGGGTAATGACGATGTCGGCGTGCCCGGTTGACACGCGCTCGAAGCTGCGGGCGCCGTCGTGCGCCCAACTCCGCTTGTCGTTCAGCGTCGTGAAGACCGCGTCGGCGAAGAGCCGGCCGTCCAGCGGCAGGCCCTTCTCGACGTCGACCCGCACGCGCAGCCGCTTGCCCCCGCCGGGCGCGTTCTGGTGGCCGCCGACGGTCTGGAAGGCGCCGCTCAGGTGCAGGTCCTTGTCGAGCGGGTACTGCCGGGCCATCGCCTGGTCGTAGGTGAGCGGCGCGGCGGCAACCGAGGGTGGGGTCGAGGGGGTCGCCCGGTCCTGGGAGCGGGACGCGGAGTCCTCCGCCGCCCGGGACGCGTCGGCGGTGCCGGCCGCGGCCTGACGCTTCCCGTCGTGGCCGCCGTACAGCTGCCCGGCCACCACGACGGCCAGGACGGTGACCACCGCGGCTGCGGCCGTTCCGGTGAACGCGCGCGCCTTGGAGCCCTTCTTCGGCGCGTCCTCGGCATCGCCGGCGTCAACGGCATCGCCGGCGTCGGCGGCCTCGTCCGGCGGCGCGGCGGCGTCGAAGGCGGCGACGAAGTCCTTCCGCGGGCCGGGTATTCGCCGACCGGGCGGCGGCGGGGCCGTGCGCTGGCGCGGCAGCAGCCCGGCCGGCCGGCCGCCGGTATCGGCAGGGTCGTCGGCGGCGTCGGAGTCCCGCAGGTCCTCCGGCGCCAGCGCGGAGTCCGCGAGGTCCGCGGGCCGCGCGCCCCGCGGGGTGCGCGGCGGGGCCCAGGAACCGGTCCGGCCCCAGGCGGAGTGCTCGCGGTGCTCCGGGTGCCCGTGCCCGGAGCCCTCCTGGCGGTCCCGGGCGGTGTCACCGGGCCGGAAGCCGTCCCAGCCGCCGGGGGCCGGGGTGCCCGGCCCGGCCGGACGCGGCGGGACCGTGGTGGCCGGTCCGCGCCTGCGGCGGCCGTTGCCCGAGCCGCCGGATATGCCGCCGGAAGTGTCGTCGCGGCGGCCGTCGCGGCCGCCCGGTGCGCTGTGCCTGCCCATGCCGTCAGTGATCCGTCCGCGCGTCCGTGTCCGTGGCGTCCAGCAGCTCGCGGAAGGCCCGCGAGACCGCGTCCGGGTGTTCCATCATCGCGACGTGCCCGCTGTCGGGGAGCAGCAGCAGCCTCGCGTCCCGGAAGGTACGCGCGGCACGGTACGCCATCCGGGGGGCGACGAGCCTGTCCCGGCCTCCGTACACCAGCAGCGTCGGCGCCAGCACACGCTCGGCCTGCCGCCACAGATTGTGCTGCCCGCCCAGCGTGTAGGCGTCGACGATGCCGCGCGCGGAGCGCGTCAGAGCGTCCCAGAAGTAGGGGAGGGCCAGCCGCCGCTCGTACTCCTCGGCGTGCTCGGCGAAGGCCTCCTCGGTCACCTTGCCCGGGTCGCCGTAGCAGAGTGCGAGCAGCTGGCGGGTGCGCCGGTCCACCGTCCAGCCCCGGGTCGCCCGGGTGAAGAGCGCGGCCACCCCCGGCACCCCGAGGATGCCGGTCGGCCAGGCGCTGCGCTGCGGCGGCACTTCGGGCAGGGCGGGCGAGATCAGGGTGAGGGTACGGACCAGGTCGGGCCGGGCCGCGGCCACCTTGGTGGCCACCGCGCCGCCCAGGGAGTTGCCGAAGAGGTGCACCGGACCGCGCCCGGAGGCCTCCATGAGGCGCACGACCGCGCGCGCGTGCCCCCCGATCGAGTAGTTGCCGTCGTCGGGCGGCGGCGAGTAGCCGAATCCGGGCAGGTCGAGCGCCTCACCGCGGACCCGGTCGGACAGCACGCCCATCAGCAGGGACCAGTTCAGGGAGGAACCGCCCAGGCCGTGCACGAAGAGCGCGGGGGCCAGCCCCTCGTCCTCGTCCGCACGCGAGCGGACGGTCAGCGTCAGGCCGGGCAGGGACACCACGCGCACGCTCTCGCCGTCCCCGGCCCCCGGCCCCGAAGGCGGCAGAGGCACGGCGGCGAGTGCGGCTTCTGGGGACTCCGTCGAGGACATGGGGCAATGTTACGAGACGATCACGCGTACGCTTGTGTGTTCGCCCTCACACGCGCCGCCCGGATTTTTTCGCCCCTCCCGTCACTCTGCGGGCGCCGATGACGTCTCCTACCCTCGCAAGAGGGGAACAAGGGGAGACAGACGGACGAAGCGAGAACAGCGCTGGCGGCCGGGTGGTCCCGCGAGCCCGGGGACCGCCGATTCCGGACAGGAAGGGAGGTGCCCGTGTCCGACGACATCGAGACATTCAACGGTGACCTCACCGAGATCACCGACCTGACCGACATCACCGACGACCTGGAGGACACCGAGGCCGACATCGAGGCCCCCGAGTACGACATCGCCGAGCAGCACCTCGAGCTGCTGCAGCACCGCGATGTCCCGATCACCGAACGGCCCGACGACGCCGATCCGGCGGATGTGGCGGAGCAGCGGCGGGTGGTGGAACTCGACGAGGACGACTACCGGTGAGTTCCACTTGGTGAGAATGTGCGTTCGCACAGCGCATGGCCCCACTACCGAAAAGTACGATGGCACCCGCAGCGCAGAACGACATCACTTGGGAGGCGGCGTGACAGCCATCGAGCGGACTGAGGCACGCCCTCGCGGCACACGTCTGCCGCGCCGGGCCCGGCGCAACCAGCTGCTGGGCGCGGCCCAGGAGGTGTTCGTCGCCCAGGGCTACCACGCCGCCGCGATGGACGACATCGCCGAGCGGGCGGGCGTGAGCAAGCCCGTGCTCTACCAGCACTTCCCCGGCAAGCTGGACCTCTACCTGGCCCTGCTGGACCAGCACTGCGAGGCCCTGCTGGACGCGGTGCGCACGGCCCTGGCCTCCACCACGGACAACAAGCAGCGCGTGTCCGCGACCATGGACGCCTACTTCGCGTACGTGGAGGACGAGGGCGGTGCCTTCCGGCTGGTCTTCGAGTCGGACCTGACCAACGAGCCGGCGGTGCGCGAGCGCGTCGACAAGGTCTCGCTGCAGTGCGCCGAGGCGATCAGCGAGGTGATCGCCGAGGACACCGGGCTGGCCACGGAGCAGTCGATGCTGCTGGCCGTCGGCCTCGGCGGCGTCTCCCAGGTGGTGGCCCGCTACTGGCTCTCCAGCGGCAGCTCCATGCCCCGGGACACCGCGGTGCAACTGCTGACCTCACTGGCCTGGCGCGGCATCGCCGGCTTCCCGCTGCACGGCACCGAGCACTGACTGTTCGCTGAGGGCGTGCCCGTCGGCCGATCGGCGGGGCGCGGGCGCGGCTAATGTGTCCTGCGTACGGCGCGAATCACCGCGCACACCGCAGACCGTTCGGAGGGACGAAAGCCGTGGAGGTCAAGATCGGCGTGCAGCACGCGCCGCGTGAGATCAGCATCGAGAGCGGGCAGACGGCCGAGGAAGTCGAGAAGGCCGTCGCCGAGGCCCTGACGGGCACCGGCAAGCTGCTCAGCCTCACCGACGAGCAGGGCAAGCGCGTGCTCGTCCCTGCCGACCGGCTGGCCTACGTGGAGATCGGCGAGCCGGCCCAGCGCCGCGTGGGCTTCGGGGCCCAGCTGTAGCCGGACCGGCTACGGAGCACGACGACGGCGGGTCACCCTCACGAGGGGGTGGCCCGCCGTTTCATGTTCCCGTCCGGCGGGGTAGGACCCGGAGCGACCGTCACCTCAGGGAGGGGCCGCCGCATGCTGTGGGAAACGATCGCGTTCGCCGCCGCCGGGCTCGTCGTCGCCTGTGCCGCGACCAGGCTGCTCCCCCGGCACCGCCTCCCCGCGGCGCCGCTCGCGCTGGTCACCGGCCCTGTCGCCGCCCTCGTCGGCGGTTCCATCGCCCGTACGGTGCTCGGCTCGGCGCTCTTCGCGCTCAACCTGACGCTGTCCGTGGCCGTGGCGGCCGCACTGCTGTCGGTGCTGGTCCGCCGGCCCCGGGCGGAACGCCGCAGGCCGGCGCCCCGCCCCGCGTAGGACCTCGCACCGGAGGCGAGCCGTCGGCCGGGGCCCGAATCAGGCGGACAGGCCCAGGGCGGCCATGCGCTTGGTGTGGGCCTCGGTGATCCGGGTGAACATCCGGCCTACCTCCGCGAGGTCGAAGCCGTCCGCGACCCCGCCCACCAGCATCGTGGACAGCGCGTCCCGGTCGGCTACCACCCGCTGCGCCTGCGACAGTGCCTCGCCCATCAGCCGCCGCGCCCACAGCGCGAGCCGGCCGCCGAGCCGGGGGTCGGCCTCGATCGCCGAGCGCACCTTCTCCACGGCGAAGGAGGCGTGGCCGGTGTCGTCGAGCACGGCGAGGACGAGCTCACGGGTGTCGGTGTCCAGCCGGGCCGCGACCTCGCGGTAGAAGTCGGAGGCGATCGAGTCGCCCACGTAGGCCTTGACCAGGCCCTCCAGCCAGTCCGAGGGCGCGGTCTGGCGGTGGAACTCGTCCAGCGCCGCCGCGAAGGGCTCCATCGCCTGGGTCGGGGCCGCCTCGATCGCCGACAGGCGGTCGCGCAGCTGCGCGAAGTGGTGGAACTCGGCGGACGCCATCGCGGCGAGCTCCGCCTTGTCCTCCAGGGACGGCGCGAGCTTCGCGTCCTCCGCCAGTCGCTCGAATGCGGCCAGCTCCCCGTAGGCGAGCGCCCCCAGCAGGTCCACCACCGCGGCGCGGTACTGCGGATCGGCGGACGCGGCGGCCCAGTCCTGGGCCGCGATGGTGGGAGCGTCGGGGGTCTCGGCGGGGGTCTCAGGCGTCTCCATGGTGCGCACAATAGCCAACCCCACCAGCCCGGCAACCATCCCGTACGACCCCGCCACGCGGAAGTCCCCGGGGGTCCCGTCCCGCATCCCGGAAATCGGACCACCTCGGCTGTGTGATTCCGGGGTACAGTGGTATGAGCCCGCCAGGTGAACCGGCGGGTAATTTGTGAACGAGCACAAATGGATGCCCGGTCGGTGGCCCGATCGGCTCCTACCGACCGCCCTCCCCGCGTCTGGGGAGGGGCCCACTTCGCGGCGCACGCGAGGGCAGCGGTCCCGCGCACCTCGGCCGCCCATGGCCGTACGACACCCCGCGCGGTCAGCGCAGTTCCCTGCGTTCGACCCTCCCCGCTTCACAGCACGGCGCCGCGCCCAGAAACAGAAGAGGCAGCATCCTGACCACCACCTTGACCTTCCGTGACCTGGGGATCCTCCCCGAAACCGCCGAGGCCCTCGAAGCCGTCGGCATCATCACGCCCTTCCCGATCCAGGAGATGACCCTCCCGGTCGCCCTGGCGGGCAACGACGTGATCGGCCAGGCCAAGACCGGCACCGGCAAGACCCTGGGCTTCGGCCTCCCGCTCCTGGAGCGGGTCGTCGTCCCGGTCGACGTCGAGGCCGGCCGCGCCCGCCCCGAGGACGTCGTCGACGGGCCGCAGGCGCTGGTGATCGTCCCCACCCGCGAGCTGTGCCAGCAGGTCACCAACGACCTGCTGACCGCCGGCAAGGTGCGCAACGTCCGCGTGCTGGCCATCTACGGCGGGCGCGCCTACGAGCCGCAGGTCGAGGCCCTGAAGAAGGGCGTCGAGGTGGTCGTCGGCACCCCGGGACGGCTGCTGGACCTCGCCGGCCAGAAGAAGCTCAGCCTCCGCAATGTGCGCGCGCTGGTCCTCGACGAGGCCGACGAGATGCTCGACCTCGGCTTCCTCCCCGACGTCGAGAAGATCATCAACATGCTGCCGGCCAAGCGGCAGACCATGCTCTTCTCCGCGACGATGCCGGGCGCCGTGATCGGCCTGGCCCGCCGCTACATGTCGCAGCCCACGCACATCCGCGCCACCTCGCCGGACGACGAGGGCGCGACCGTCGCCAACACCACCCAGCACATCTTCCGTGCGCACTCCCTGGACAAGCCGGAGCTCGTCTCCCGCATCCTCCAGGCCGAGAGCCGCGGCCTGGCGATGATCTTCTGCCGCACCAAGCGCACCGCGGCCGACCTCGCGGAGCAGCTGGAGCAGCGCGGCTTCGCCTCGGGCGCCGTCCACGGCGACCTCGGCCAGGGCGCCCGCGAGCAGGCGCTGCGGGCCTTCCGCAACGGCAAGGTCGACGTCCTGGTCTGCACCGACGTCGCCGCCCGCGGCATCGACGTCGAGGGCGTCACGCACGTGATCAACTACCAGACGCCGGAGGACGAGAAGACCTACCTCCACCGCATCGGCCGCACCGGCCGCGCGGGCGCGTCCGGCACCGCGATCACCCTGGTCGACTGGGACGACATCCCGCGCTGGCAGCTGATCAACAAGGCGCTGGACCTGCCGTTCAACGACCCGGAGGAGACCTACTCCACCTCGTCCCACCTCTACGAGCTGCTGGGCATCCCGCAGGGCACCAAGGGCGTCCTGCCGCGCGCCGAGCGCACCCGTGCCGGGCTCGACGCCGAGGAGATCGAGGACCTGGGCGAGACCGGCGGCCGCGGCCGCGGTCGTGGCGGCCGCAAGGCGGCCGGTCCCGCGGCCGAGCCCGAGGAGCGTCCGGCCCGCACCCGCACCCCGCGCCAGCGCCGCCGTACCCGCGGCGGGAGCCCGGTGACGGAGGCGGCCGCCGGCGCCGAGCAGACCGCCGAGGCCGTGCTCGACACCGCCGAGGGCGCACCGGCCGAGGAGCGCCCCGTGCCGCGCCGCCGGCGCCGTACCCGGACG
>NZ_JARAWX010000034.1:0-85946 GCF_033793585.1 Streptomyces sp. MI02-7b
AGGACGGGTTCGCGCAGGTCGCGGGGGACGTCGTCGGCGGGGGCCGGGGGGAGTTCGGGTACCGGGTAGACGGTGGCCGGGTCGAGGGGGCCGCCGTCCTCGAGTTCGTGGCTGCGGTGGCAGGCGGTGGGGTGGTTGCCGCCGTCGCGGACGGTCAGTTCCGGTTCGACGCGCCGGCACACGTCGATGGCGACGGGGCAGCGCGCGGCGAAGGGGCAGCCGGGGGGCAGCGAGACCAGCGAGGGCGGGTTGCCGTCGATGGGGGTCAGGGCGTGGCGGCGGCCGTCGTCCAGGCGGGGGATGGAGCCGAGCAGGCCGATGGTGTAGGGCATGCGGGGCGTGTAGTAGACGTCGTCGACGGGGCCGGTCTCCACCGGGCGGCCCGCGTACATGACCTGGACCCGGTCGGCGAAGCCGGCGACCACTCCGAGGTCGTGGGTGATCATGACGATGGCGGCGCCGGTGACGTCCTGGGCCTTCTTGAGCACGTCCAGGATCTGTGCCTGGATGGTGACGTCCAGGGCGGTGGTCGGCTCGTCGGCGATGATCACTTCGGGGTCGTTGGCGATCGCCATGGCGATCATCGCCCGCTGGCGCATGCCGCCGGAGAACTCGTGCGGGAAGGCGTCGGCACGCCGGTCCGGGTCGGGGATGCCGACCAGGTCCAGCAGTTCGACCGCGCGTTTGCGGGCGGCGTCCTTGTCCAAATCCTGGTGGATGCGCAGGGCCTCGACGATCTGGTCGCCGACGGAGTAGACCGGGGTGAGCGCGGACAGCGGGTCCTGGAAGATCATCGCGATGTCCTTGCCGCGGATCTTCGTCATCTCCCGGTCGTCCAGGCCCAGCAACTCACGGCCGTGGAGCTTCACCGAGCCCTTGATGTCGGCGGTCTCCGGCAGCAGGCCGAGGACCGCCAGCGAGGACACGGACTTGCCGGAACCCGACTCGCCGACGATGCCCAGGACTTCACCGCGCCGTACCGAGAAGGACACGCCGCGTACGGCTCCGACGGGCCCGGCCTCGCTCGGGAAGGAGACGTGGAGGTCGGTGACCTCCAGAGCGGGGATCTCGGTCACGACGTGCGTCCTTCCTTGGACGTGCTCTTGGGCTTGCGCGGGCCACGGGCCTTGGCACTGCTGGAGTTGGGGTCGAGGGCGTCCCGCAGCCCGTCACCGATGAAGGCGCGGGCATGGGCGCGCGGCACCGGATGCACGGTGGCCATCACGTTCGGTGGTGCGCCCGGGCGCCTGCGAGCGCTGGTCTCGCCGCTGTACGGGTCGAGGAGGACCATCGCGATGTCCTTGCCACGCACCTGCGTCACGTCCGGGTTGCCCAGTTCCACGGGCTCGCGGCTGTACGGCTCCGAGAACGTGACGTCGGTCGTCCGAAGGGGGACGCGGAGGTCGGTGAGGCCCACGGCGGGCATCTCGGTCACGACGTGCGTCCTTCCTTGGACGTGCTCTTGGGCTTGCGCGGGCCACGGGCCTTGGCACTGCTGGAATTGGGATCGAGGGCGTCCCGCAGCCCGTCACCGAGAAAAGCGATCGACAGGCAGATCAGGACCAGGCAGCCGGCCGGGAAGTAGAACAGCCAGGGGAAGGCGGGGGCGGCGGGGGTGCCGGTGGCGATGAGGGTGCCGAGCGAGACGTCGGGGGCCTGCACGCCGAAGCCGAAGTAGGACAGGCTGCTCTCGCCGATGATGGCCGCGCCGACCTGGATCGTTCCGTCGATGATCAGCATCGAGGCCATCGACGGCACGATGTGCCGGAAGATGATGACCGGCGCCGGGACGCCCATGTACCGGGCGGCCTTGACGAATTCACGGTCCTTCAGGGTCAGTGTCATGCTGCGCACCACCCGGCCGGTGATCATCCAGCTGAACGCCGCCAGCAGCACGACGAACAGCAGCCAGGTGCTGCCCCGGAACAGCGGGGAGAGCACCGCGATGATCAGGAAGCTGGGCATGACGAGCAGCAGGTCGACCACCCACATCAAGGAACGGTCGACCCAGCCGCCGAAGTAGCCGGCGCTCGCGCCGACCGAGGCGGCGACGACCGTGCAGATGATGCCCGCCAGGATGCCGATGACCAGGGACTTCTGCATGCCGCGCATGGTCATGGCGAACAGGTCGGTCCCGGTCTGGTCGGTGCCGAACCAGTGGGCCCCCGAGGGCGGCTTCTGGAAGGCGGTGAAGTCCAGGTCCGTGTAGCTCCACTTGTAGAACAGCGGGGAGCCGTAGGCCATGACGAAGAGCAGGACGATCATGCACAGCCCGAACAGCGCCAGGCGGTTGCGGGCGAAGCGGACGGCGGTGAGCCGGGCCCGTCCGCTGCGGCGGCGCCGGGTCGGCGGGGCGGTGAGGGTGGCAGGCTGGACGGAGGGGGTCTGGACGGCCATCGCTGAGGGCTCCTGAGGACGCGGGATCGGGGCTGCGGCAGGGGGCGTAGGTGCTCAGCGCACCCGGACGCGCGGATCGAGCGCCGCGTAGAGCAGATCGGAGAGGATGCCCGCGATCAGGACCACCAAGGCCGTGAACATCCCGACCGCTGCCACCGCGTTGACGTCGTTGGTGTTGATCGAGTTGACCAGCCACTCGCCCATGCCGTGCCAGCCGTAGATCTTCTCGGTGAAGGTCGCACCGGTGAACAGCAGCACGATGTTGTAGACCAGCAGCGGGACCACCGGCAGCACGGCGGTGCGCAGCCCGTGCTTCATCAGCGCCGCCCGCCGGGACAGGCCCTTGGCCCGCGCGGTGCGCAGGAAGTCGCTGCCCAGCACGTCCAGCATGGTGCTGCGCTGGTAGCGGCTGTACAGCGACACCTGGATGAGGATCAGGGTGAGGCTGGGCAGCAGCAGGTGCTGCAGCCGGCTCAGCAGGATCTCTCCGGTGCCGGTCAGACCCGGGTCGTACTCGTTGGTGTACTTGATGAGCTTGAAGCCGAGGGCGTCGTTGAGGTCGATCGCCCACAGCATCAGCGTGACCGCGATCACCGGGACGGGCATGGCCAGGATGAAGAACGAGGCCAGCGTGTTGACCCGGTCCGACGCGCGGTACTGCCTGATGGCACCCCAGGCGCCCACCATGACACCGCCGATCGAGCCCAGGATCGTGGCGATCAGCAGCAACCGGGTGCTCACCCCCACCCGCCGGGCGAACTCGTCGTTGACCTGGCCCCCGGTGACGGTCCGTCCGAGGTCCCCGTGCGCCACTCCGCCGGCCCAGTGCGCGAAGCGCACCACGATCGGAGTGTCGGGGTTCAGGTTGTACTCGTTGAGGGTCTGCGTCACCGACGCGGCGGCCACCGGGGGATTACGGCCGGCGAAGTTGGCCCTCGGGTTCAGGCTCAGCGCCGCGAGGGCGTAGGTGAGGGAGGCCGCGATGAGGACCAGCGCCAGATAGTTGACGAGTCGGCGCAGCAGATAACGGCCCACGAGTCACACACTCTCACTCAGTTCGACGTGATGAAACAATTAACGTTTCGTTTCGGCCGGCTGTGGCATAGTGATGCAACACGGCCGAAACATGGGGAACGCATCCGTCTCCGCAGGTCGTGCGGGTGAGGTGCGCGGCCCTTGCGGGTCGAGTGGGACTTTCGCAATGGAATTACACCCGCGTCAATGACGACTGAGGGTTCGTTGCACATTCTTTATCTTGACTCGAGACTCACCCGCACAAGGTCGTTCTTCAGGAAATTCGGAATTGACCGCGAACCCCTAAGCCAACCACTTGAGCAAATCCCACCGATAGTTCGAGTGTGCCAAAAAACAGAATATGCATGCCTTTCATTTCAGGCTTCGGGCCATCAGGAATCGACTTGGACCGAATCCGCCCGTCTGGCCAGGTGTGTCATGATCACTCTGCTGTCCTCAGTCTTTGCGTCGGTGTGGACCTTGCTGCGTTGGTCACAGCGGGCAGCATCTGGCGCCGTACCGCACCCGAAGATGCCCCCCGTGCTGGGGCATTGCTGCGGGCGGCCCCGGTCATCGGATCCGGAGGGCTCACCGTCCAGGCGTTCCGTCACCCGCGGGGCGCCGCCGCACGGGTGCCCCAGCCAGGTCGGGGTGGACGGCGAAACACCGGGTCAAGCTGTACTTCACCCCGGCCGACACACTCCGGCCCGACCGGTAGGGGGCCACGGCCGGTGGGTCCGCGATCCCGCCGCTCCCCTGGTCCGAACTGGCGGGGGCCTCTTTCCAGACCGCGGTGCGGTCTCCGGCCGAACCGCGGGTTGCCGGGTTGAGGATGGGGTTCATGTCCTCGTCGTAGATGGTCAGCGACCAGAACGCCACGGCGGGCGGCAGGTCGTCCCCGACGAAACGGAGGACGTAACGCCCGTCGGCCGGCTGCCGCAGCCCACGTTCTGGAAGTGGCCACGTGGACCGCGCGAGCCGTCCGGCTCCCGTCGGCCGGCGCACGGCGACGAGGTGTCAGGGGCGATCGCGGACGCGGGAATCACGCGACACCTCCATGCACTGCGAGTCGCCCGCGATGGCAGCGCCGACCGGACCGAACAGCGGACCGAACGGCCCATGCGCGTGGTCCTTCCGGCGGGCTTTGCACCGGCGGCCGGCGTAGCACCATGAGAAGAGAACGCCGAGCCGACAAGGGGTCGTGCAGACCCGGCACCGTCGGTGAAGGCGGACCGGCGGTGAGAACGTCAGCAGAACAGGAACGACGATCATGACCACCGACATGCTCGACCGGAGCGACTGGAAGACGGTGCTCGACCGGGTCACCGCGCGTCACGACGGTGACCTGGTGACCATCGAGGTGTTGGACCCCTCCCTCGGGCCCCAGCACGAAGCCGAGCGACTGCCCTTCTCCTACCTCACCTATGACCCCAAGGACGACGCGGTGATCGCTGCGGTCGGCGGCACGCCGCCGCGCTACCCGGTGGTGCTGCGCCACATGATGGTGCACCCGGAGGAGATCGACGTCGCAGCGTTGGACGCACCCGAGGCGGCAGTTCGGGTCGTCGCGGAGGACGGCACTCCCACACTGATCACCTTCTACCCGGCGCGGAAGCAGGGGGACTGAACGCCGGAGCCCCGGAAAACACGACGCAGAAAGGGAGAACGAAGATGCACGCCCATCTCGGCGACCAGCTCGTCGTGGAGAGTCCGGCCACCGGGGCCACCCGCCGCGAGGGAGAGATCGTCGCACTCCATCATCCGGACGGGACTCCGCCGTACGACGTGCGTTGGTCGGACACGGACCGGACGACCCTTGTCTTCCCAGGTCCCGATGCCCGTGTCCGGCATCTCGAGCGCCGTTCCGCAACGGACTCATGAGGCCGGAGCCGGCCCCGTTCCGTACCGGAGGCCACCCGGGCCGGCGTGGGTCACCGCCCCGGAGCGGTCCCGCCGACGGCTGATGCCGCGATCACGACACATAGGGAGTTCTCCTGTGACGTGGGAGACGATCGCTCAGGGGCGGGAGCACAGCCCCGACGGGGAGGCGCCGAAACCGCACGGCGCCGCGCTGCGGACTTTGTGCCCGTCGTCCGGCACACCGCGCTGCTCATACGACCGTCGGCGAAGTCGGCGACCCCTTGGACCGGCCGCTCACCGACGTCGTCCACACAGTCTCCGTACTGCGCGACCACTGCCTGCTCGCACTGCCTGCTCGACGAGAGCCACGCCACCCGCGTTCCGGACTACTCGGTACAGGATCATGAAGCCGCTCCACGCCTTCGACCACACGGCCGTCCGGCCCAGCCGCTCGTCAGTCGAACCGGAACCGTCCTCCACGGGGTGGCGGCGTGTCCGCCCCGCATTCGGCTCGGGCACCGCGGAAGGCACTTCGCAGCGTCTGCCGGGCCTGGGTCCGCGCGGTTCGCCGCCGCCACGATCTTCGGCGCGCCCGATGACGTTCGACGCGGAGGTCACCACGGTCGCGGAAGGGACCCTGCAGGTCCCCGCGCGGCGCACCGGCATCGCCGTGGACATCGGCATCCGGGGCCGGGTGGGCAACCGCCCAGGGCTCCTGCTCTCGGTCGGGACGGCCTGCTGGGCCGAGGTCATGGACGTCGGCCACGCAATCTCCCGTCGGCTACGGCGGAGCGGGTTTCAGCCCAGGACTGCGCGAGGCTGAACTGCGCGGGAAGGTCGTCCTCGTCGGCCTCGACCCCCTGTATCAGGGCGAATAGGGACGGGCCACCGGTCCATGTCCGCCAAGAAGCAGCTCAGGAGTGATCGCGATGGAAGCCGAGCAGTGGAGAATTCAGGTCTACATCACCGAGCACGGTGATCGGACGCACGCCCGAGCCGTGCTGACCACCCGGGACACCTCGAACGTCACCGGCACGGGCGTGGCACGGCGCACATCCGCGGACTCCGTCCCCGAGATCGGTGATGAACTCGCCGCGGGCCGGGCACTGGAGGATTTGGCTCTTCGGTTGCAGGCCACCGCCGTCGATGACGAACGGGCCGGCTCCCCGGGATGGGAGTCCCCTCGGGGACGCCCGACGGCGGCCGGCCGGCTCGCTAAGCCGTCCGGCGGCCCTCTCCTGTCACCCGTGGCCCTGCGGGCGGCGTGTGCAGGCGGCGCGGCAAGAGCGGCCGGACGATCCCCCGGCTCCGCGGCCCGACACCTCGCGGCCCAGGAGACCGAGCCGGCCGGGCGGGGCCGTTCAGCGGCCCGGCAGCTCGATCAGACGGGAGCGGCCCGGCGGGACCGACCAGGTCCGGCCGGCGACGCGGACCCGGACGGGCGCCGATTCGGAGGCGGGGACGACGATCCCGACGTGACGGGCGTCGACGTGCACCCCGACTCCCCAATGGCCGCGGTAGCGGATGGTGAAACCGAAGCGCGACAACTGCGGCAGCGGCGCCGGGTCGAGCCACAGCGCGTCCTCGCGGGCCTCCATACCGGTCAGACCGCGCTGGACCAGATCGAGCGTGCCCGCCATGGCGCCGAGATGGATGCCCTCCTCGGTGGTGCCGCCCTGAACGTCGGTGATGTCGCCCAGCAGCGCTTCCTGGGCGTAGGACCAGGCGTCGGCGCGATGGGCGCGGGTCAGTACCCAGGCGTGGACCACGCCGCTGAGGGTCGAACCGTGGCTGGTCCGCCGCAGGTAGTAGTCGAGCGTGGAGCGCCAGTCGCTGTCGTCCAGGCGGTATCCCAGGCGGTCGAAAAGGCCCCGGAGTTCGGCGGGAGGGAAGAGGTAGCCCAGCATGAGCACGTCGGCCTGTTTGGATGCCTGGTAGCGGTCGACCGAGTCTCCCTCCGCCTCCAGGATCCGGTCCAGGCGCCGGATGTCCCCGTACCGTGCTCGATACCCCTCCCAGTCCAGTTCGCGCAGTTCCCCGTAGCCCGCGAACTGACTGATCACACCGGCGTGCCGGGGCACGTACAGCCGCCGCGACACGTCCTCCCAGCGCTGCGTCTCCTCCGAGCCGAGGGCCGTGCGCTCGCGCAGTTCGTCGCGGCGCGGGGCGGGCAGGGTGCGCCAGAGTTCCAGGGCGCGGGCGAGCACCCAAGCGGCGGTCACGTTGGTGTACGCGTTGTCGTCGAGTCCGGGCGTCGCGGAGCCGGGATAGGCGTCGTGGTACTCGTCCGGGCCGACGACTCCGCGGATCCGGTAGCGGCCGGCGCCGTCGCACTGCGGGTCCCAGGTGGCGGAGGCCGCCCAGAAGCGGGCGATCTGCAGCAGCATCTCGGCGCCCTTGGTGTACAGGAACTCCGTGTCGCCCGTGGCCTGTCCGTAGCGCCAGATGTTGTAGGCGACGGCTGAGCCGACGTGGTGCTGGAGGCGGGTGTGGTCCGGCAGCCATCGTCCCGACCGCGGGTTGAGATGTCGGGTCTGGGTCTCCTCGCGGCCGTCGCTGCCGCTCTGCCACGGGTACATCGCCCCGGTCAGTCCGGCATGGGCCGCGGCGCGGCACGCCTCGTCGAGACGGCGGTGGCGGTACTCCAGCAGTGCCCGGGACACTTCGGGGAAGTGCAGGTCGAGATAGGGCAGGACGAACAGCTCGTCCCAGAAGACATGACCGCGGTAGGCCTCTCCGTGCAGTCCTCTGGCGGGTACGCCCACGTCCAGTTCGGCGGTGTGCGGGGAGAGGGTCTGCAGGACGTGGAAGGCGTGCAGCCGCAGGATGCGTCCGGCGTCGCCGGGGACGTCCAGCGCGGCGCGGCGCCACAGCTGCTCCCATGCGGCGGTGTGCGTGGCCAGCAGGGCGCTGAAGTCGGGCGCGCGGCCGACGCGGTCGAGGGCGGCGTGCAGCGGATCGCTGATCGCCGGGTCACGGGAGGTGTGCAGGGCCACCGTCTTCTCCACGACCGCCGGCCGGCCGGGTGCCACCGCGACCGTGAGCCGGTGGACCGCGGTGCGCTCCCCCGCTTCCAGCGCGCGGACGGTCTCCGGAGCGGTCGTGGCGCGGGTGCGCGCGGCCACGGCGACGCGGATGTCGGACGAGGTCGTGCGGCACCTCAGCCACACCGTGTCCGGTGCGGACGTCCCCGCGTGCATCCGGGTCAGGTGACGGCCGTTCAGGTCCCGGTAGCGGGCGACTCCCGCGTTGGTGACGTCCCCGTCGAGTGCGGATTCGACGTCGAGGTGGGCCGACCAGTCGCCGTCGGCGGTGAAGACGGTGCGCAACGCGGCGAGGTGCGGATCGTGCATGTGGACCAGCCGCGTCTGCTCGACGGCCAGGACCCGGCCGTGTGGATCACGCAGCCTGAACGTCCTGGTGAGGGTGGCGCGGCGGAGGTCGAGGTCCTGCCGGTGGTCGAGCAGCGATCCGTCGTCGGGGCTGAACCACGTCCCGCCGTCGCGGAACCGGAAGCGCAGGGGCAGCCAGTTGGGCAGGTTGACCATGTCCTCGTTCCGGACTTTCCGGCCCGCGACGGTGGAATGGAGCCGGTCGTAGCAGCCGGCCACGTAGGTGCCGGGGTAGTGGTGGGGCCCCGCCGCGCATTCCGGGGCGGCACCGCGGGTGGCGAAGTAGCCGTTGCCCAGTGTGCACAGGGCTTCGCGCAGCCGTTC
Source organism: Streptomyces sp. MI02-7b (assembly GCF_033793585.1). Classification (NCBI taxonomy): domain Bacteria; kingdom Bacillati; phylum Actinomycetota; class Actinomycetes; order Kitasatosporales; family Streptomycetaceae; genus Streptomyces; species Streptomyces sp. MI02-7b. The sequence continues at coordinate 8,988 of NZ_JARAWX010000034.1, forward strand.
CTGCGCGGGGTCGTAGCCCTCGTACGACCAGGTCCACGCCCGCATCGTCATCCCTCCCGGAAACCGGTGGGCCGGGCCGGCACATGAGGTCCACCGGCCGGAGCCGCGGCGGCGCACCGCCTCTGCGGTCCAGTGTCGCCCGCAGGGGCCTGCCGCGCCCGCGAGGCGGGCCCGAGCGGCACTCGGGTCAGCCCTGCTGTGGGACGACGGCGACCGGGCAGGGGGCGTGGTGCAGCATGGAGTGGTTGACCGGGCCGAGCTGGAGGCCGAAGGGGCTGTGGCGGCGGCGGGCACCGACGACGAGCAGATCAGTGTCGTCGAGGGCCGCGAGAAGGACTGTGCGCGGGTGGCCCTCGCCAGGATGCCGGCGGTAGCGGACCGCAGGGTGGGCGGTCGCCGCGGCACGCAGCGCCTCGTCGAGGTGATCTTCGGCGCGGCGCTGATGCGCCTTGACGGCCTCGTCCTCGTAGCCGGTCCATTCGGCCGTCTCATCGGTCGGTATCCGCCATGCGTACACGGCCTTGACGCCGCATCCACGCAGTTCGGCCTCGCGGAAGGCGAACTCCACGGCCGCCGAGGAGTTGTCGTCCGGGCCGACGCCGAGCGCGATCCGCTTCGGGCCAGCACCGGTGCCCCGCCGCCGCCACTCCCCCTGACCACGACGACCGGACAGGCCGCGCGTCCGGCGAGGGACAGTCCGACCGAGCCGAGCAGCCACCCGGCCATGCCGCCACGGCCACGATGTCCCACCACGAGCGCGGTGGCACGGGTTCCCTCGCCGACCCGCGCGGACGGCCTCCGGTGATCGACGAGACGAGGCGTCTGATCGGTGTGATCAGCAGCGCCGACCTGCTGCGGATCTTCCTGCGGCGCGACCGGGCCATCCGCGAGGAGATCGCCGGTGACCTCCTGGTGAAGACGCTCGGGCTCCCGCCGAACGCGGTCACCGTCCGCGTGGAGGACGGCAAGGTGTTCCTCGAAGAGGTGGTGGACCGAAAGATCTCGTGACGGTCGTGACCGCCTGTGCCGCGGCGTGGACGGCGTGGCCGATGTCGATGCGCGGCTGGACTACAAGGCCGACGACACCGTCGGCCCGGCCCCGGCACGCCGGTAGCCCGTGCGACTGCAGGGCGCCAGGCGGGGTTGCGGCCGCCGTCCCATGGGGCAGCCGAGATGGCGTTCCCGCCCGGACGGCTCGAAGACGGGGAAAGGCGAGGGGCGGTGCCGGCACTGCGTGTGCCCGCCCGCCCCCCCTGCGGCTGCGTCAGGACGCCATGTCGAGTACCACGCGGAAGCGGGCCGCCCCCGACAGCATGTGCTCGTAGGCCTCGGCTGCCTGGGAGAAGGGCATGGCCTCGACGCTCGGGCGGATGTCATGGGCGAGAGTGAAGGCGAGGTTGTCCTCGTTCTCGATGGACGAACCGGTCAGGCTCCCGACGACGGAACGAGTGCCGAAGATCAGGTCGGGGGTCGAGATCGTCAGAGGGTCCGGCGCGGCCCCCACGACGACGAGCCTGCCTTGCGGCGCGAGTCCGCGGACCAGCGCGTTCATGGAGGCGCCGCTGGACGCGGTGGCGATGACGAGGGAGGCACCGCCCAGGGCACTGAGCGCGGTACCGGGATCGACGCTGTTGCTGTCGATGTACTCGTGGGCGCCCAACCGCCGGGCAGCCGCCTCCTTCTCGCTGCCCCGCGCCACGGCGGCGACCTTGTAGCCAAGGCTCCGGGCGTACTGCAGTGCCAGGTGCCCCAGACCTCCGATGCCCTGTACGGCGACGAGGGCACCGGCCCGCGTCGGCCCCTGCTGGAGTGCGGTGAAGGTGGTCAGACCGGCGCACAGCAACGGGGCGGCGTCGATCGCCGATATGCCCTCGGGGATTCGCACCAGCCCGCTGGCGCGGGCGTACGTCACCTCCGCGTAGCCGCCGTCCACGGTGGTACCCGTCTGCTGCTGGTAGCGGCAGTTCACGAAGTCGCCCCGGCGGCACGGCTCGCATTCCCCGCACTGGCCGTTCAGGAAACCGACGCCGACGCGGTCGCCGGGCTGCCAGGCGGTGACGCCGGCCCCGACGGCGTCGATGACGCCGACGACCTCGTGCCCAGGGACGACAGGCTGCGCGGGATCCGGGCGCAGGCCCTCCACGGCCAGCACATCGCTGTGGCAGACGCCGCAGGCCTCGACTCGCAACCGGACGTGTCCTGGTGCGGGGTCGGCGAGATCACGCTCGACAAGCCGCAGGTTGTGAACGCCGGTGGCCTCGAAGGCGCGGTACGTGGACATAGCTGCTCCTGTGTGTGTGGGGGGCTGCCCGTGCGGCAGGGGGGCCGTTCCTGGGCGACCGCGGTTCGCAGCGCACCCGTTTCCGGCTCACGGGGTAGGGAGCCAGAATAGGCGACCGGTCATCTAACGCAAAACCCGACCAGCCGCAGAGGGCGCCCACAGCCCGCATCGCACCCTCTCGTCTGGCGGTTCGCCGCCAAGCCCGTCCCGGCCCCCGTGCGAACACCGGGCCAGGACGGGGTGCGGGTCACGCCTGACCGGGACCGGACGGCTGGATCGCCGCGTTGCCCTTCGCGGCGCCACGCGTGCGGGGCCCGAGCGGGAGAGCCGTATTCACAGCGCCGGGGCCGACATGATCATGTGTGCGGGACCACGGCGACAGGGGCAGCGCTGTGATGCATCACCGCGTGGGTGACCGGGCCGATGTGGCTGCCGACCGAGGAGCGACGTATGTGGCGGCCGACCACGACCATGCAGGCGTCGGCGGAGGCGTCCACCAGGTGGTCGGCCGCTCGGCCGACGGCTTGATGGGCCTCGACGTCCACATCGGGATGCTTCAGCCGCCATGGCCGCAGGGCGTGGGTGAGCGCCCTGTCGAACTCCGAGGCGATCTCCCCGATCAGGTCGGGCAGCACCGTGCCGGTGCCGTGCACGTACGGGTGCAGCGTCCAGCCGTAGATCACCCGCAGGCGCGCGGCCCGGCGGGCGGCCGCCTCGAACGCGAAGCCGAGCAGGGCGTCGTGCGGATGGTCCAGGTCGAGGCCGAGAACGACGTCCCGGTAGGGGGTGGTGGCCGAGGCCGGCCCGTCGGCGTCGGGAAGGTGTTCGTCCTCGGCGCTCGTCCCGGATCTCACCAGGACGGCCGGGCGGTGCACTGAGGCGACCACCGCGAGGGCCACGGAGCCCACGAAGAAGCCGGTGATGCCCCCGAGGCCGCGCGAACCGAGCGCCAGTACCTCGGCGCCCTCGGCGGCGGAGGACAGGACCGCGGCAGGCCGTCCGGCGATGTCCTCGGAGCTGATCTCCAGCTGCGGGTAGCGTCGGCGCAGGGTGTCGGCGGCCTCCCTCGGCACACTCTCGGCCCACGCACGCATGGCCACGGGCCCTCCCAGGGGCGCCTGGGCATAGGGCTGCCTCTCCCAGACGTGCAGCAGCCGCAGGGGCAGCCCCCGCGAGGAGGCGTCACGGGCCGCCCAGTCGGCGGCCGACAGGCTCTCGGCCGACCCGTCCAGGCCGGCGATGACAGGACGCACCATGACGATGACCCCCTCACGGAGAGTGGCGTGACCGGCGTGGCTACTGTCACCAGCGTGCCCTGCGGCTCCCGCGACCGCATGGGCCGCAGGTCCCCTCGCGGGACCGAGCGGCCCATACGGCGCATCAAAGGCCCCAGCCGCGAGCCGCCACTCGTCCCCGTACGCGCCGATGGCTCAACCGACGCGGCGGCCCGGGGACGTACGTCCCCGGGCCGCTTGACGCGTCTCGATCAGGCGCTCAGCGCAGCCAGGCGTGGTCGCGGACCAGGGGCAGACGGGCCCAGACCCGGCCCAGGCCCCACGTGGCGCCGGCGGAGACGGCGGCCAGTGCGATCAGCACGACGGCGTAGATGACGTGGTAGTCGGCGAACGGGTTGGTCGACATGCTCGGCGAGCCGTCGGCCAGGTGCTTCGCGGGCGGCCATTCGGCGATCCACATCATCGCCATCAGGGCGGTGCCGGCGATGGCGGCGAGGCGCAGTGCCACACCGCTCATGACGGCGGCACCGACGCCGAGCAGGCCGAGCATGAACAGCCAGTCCACCCAGCCGGCGCCGGCCCAGCTGTGGAACGTGGACTGCATCGGTCCGGCGGCCACACCGCTGAGGAAACCCTTGGTGGGCGATCCGCCGTCGATCCAGCCCTTGCCGGACGCGGTGGCGTAGCCGAAGCCGAAGGTCTTGTCGAGGAAGGCCCACAGGAAGACGAAACCGGTCAGGACACGCAGGCCGGCGAAGACGTACGCGCGGATCGCGGCGGCCGTGGTCGCCTCCTCGCCGGATGCCTGCGCGGCTCCGGTCCTGCGCAGCGACGGAAGGCGGAGCCCGGTGTGCCGGTGGGGGTGTCCTTGGATGGCCATGATGCTGATCCCTTCGGGACGGTGCGCGAACGGTGGGTGGTGGCGTCTTTGTCGCGTGTTCACTGTCCCGCCGGACGCGGCGCACCGCCGTGGGCCGAAGGCCCATTCCCTGGGGGCCGAACAGCCCTGCCGCGAGGGCTTGTTGGGCGGCGGCGTCCGGAAAGCCCGAGGGCCGCCCCCCGCGTGGGGGGCGGCCCTTGGGCCGTGTGTGCTCATCCCGGCCAGGACCAGCCCGTGACCTCGGGCAGGTCGGTGCCGTGCTCGCGGATCCAGGAGTGGTGCCGCAGGCGTACGTCCTCCATCAACTGCCTTACGGGCGCGGCGCGTACCGCGAGACCGGGGACGCGGTCGATGACGTCCATGACGAGGCGGTAGCGGTCGAGGTCGTTGCGCAGCACCATGTCGAAGGGCGTCGTGGTGGTGCCGATCTCCTTGTAGCCGCGCACGTGCAGGTTGGCGTGGCCGGCCCGGCGGTACGCCAGGCGGTGGATCAGCCACGGATAGCCGTGGTAGGCGAGGACGACCGGCTTGTCGCGTGTGAACAGGGCGTCGTACTCCGGGTCGGCCATGCCGTGCGGGTGCTCGTCCTGGGGCAGCAGACGCGCGAGGTCGACGATGTTGACGACGCGCACGGCGAGTTCCGGCAGGTGCCTGCGCAGCAGCGACGCGGCGGCCATGACCTCCAGGGTGGGCACGTCCCCGGCGCAGGCCAGGACGACGTCCGGTTCGCGCGTGCCGTCCTCCGTGCCGGCCCACGCCCACACGCCGGCGCCGCGGGCGGTGTGGGCGCGGGCGGCCGCCAGGTCCAGCCAGTCGTGGCAGGGCTGTTTGCCGGCGACGACCACGTTCACGTAGTCGCGGCTGCGCAGGACGTGCTCGGCCACCGCCAGCAGGGTGTTGGCGTCCGGCGGCAGGTAGACCCGCACCACCTCGGGCGCCTTGTTCAGCACGTGGTCGATGAAGCCCGGGTCCTGGTGCGAGAAGCCGTTGTGGTCCTGCCGCCACACGTGCGAGGTGAGCAGGTAGTTGAGGGAGGCGATGGGACGCCGCCAGGGCAGCGCGCGGGTCGTGCGCAGCCACTTGACGTGCTGGTTGACCATGGAGTCGACGATGTGGACGAACGCCTCGTAGCAGGAGAACAGCCCGTGCCGCCCGGTGAGGAGGTAGCCCTCCAGCCAGCCCTGGCAGGTGTGCTCGGACAGGATCTCCATGACCCGGCCGTGCCGGTCCAGGTGCTCGTCCACCGGCAGCGTGTGCGCCTGCCATGCCTTGCCGGAGGCCCCGTACACCGCGTCCAGGCGGTTGGAGGCGGTCTCGTCGGGCCCGACGAGCCGGAAGTCGCGGCGCTCGGCGGTGGCCGCCATCACCTCCTCCAGCAGCCCGCCGAGCACCCGGGTCGGCTCGTGGAAGGAGGCGCCGGGTTTGCCGACCTCGGCCGCGAAGCGCTCCAGCGGCGGAACCGGCAGGTCGCGCAGCAGCAGACCGCCGTTGGCGTACGGCGTGGCGCCCAGCCTGCGGTCGCCCGCGGGCACGCAGGCCAGCACCTCCTCACGCGGCCGGCCCTCCCCGTCGAAGAGCTCCTCCGGCCGGTACGAGCGCAGCCACGCCTCCAGTTGGGCCAGGTGGGCGGGGTTGTCGCGGACACCGGGCAGCGGGACCTGGTGGGCGCGCCAGGTGTTCTCCACCGGCACGCCGTCGACCTCGGCCGGACCGGTCCAGCCCTTGGGGGTGCGCAGCACGATCACCGGCCAGCGCGGGCGCTCGGCCGTGCCGCCGCCGTTGCGGGCGGCACGCTGGATTCCGGCGATGCGGTCCAGGGCGGTGTCCATGGCGTCGGCCATCGCGGCGTGCACGGCCGGCGGGTCGTCGCCGGTGACGTGCAGCGGGTCGTGGCCGTAGCCGCGCAGCAGTTCGTCGAGCTCGGCCTCGGGGAGGCGGGCGAGCACCGCCGGGTTGGCGATCTTGTAACCGTTCAGGTGGAGGATAGGGAGCACGGCACCGTCGTGGACGGGGTCGAGGAACTTGTTGGAGTGCCAGGACGCGGCCAGCGGGCCCGTCTCCGCCTCGCCGTCGCCGATGACGCAGGCGACCAGGAGGTCCGGGTGGTCGAAGGCGGCTCCGTACGCGTGCGAGAGGGAGTATCCGAGCTCGCCGCCCTCGTGGATCGAGCCGGGCGTCTCGGGGGCCACGTGGCTGGGCACGCCGCCGGGGAAGGAGAACTGCCGGAACAGCCGGGCCATGCCGGCCGCGTCCCGGGTGACGTCCGGGTACGTGTCGGTGTAGCTGCCCTCCAGCCAGGAGTTCGCGAGCACCGCCGGACCCCCGTGACCGGGGCCCCAGACGCACAGCGCGTGCAGGCCGCGGGCGCCGATGACGCGGTTGAGGTGGGTGTGCACCAGGTTCAGGCCCGGTGAGGTGCCCCAGTGGCCGAGCAGCCGGGGCTTGATGTGCTCGGGGCGCAGCGGTTCGGTCAGGAGTGGATTGGCCATCAGATAGATCTGGCCGACGGCCAGGTAGTTCGCGGCGCGCCAGTGGGCGTCCAGGGCTGCGAGTTCTGCTGCGGGAATGCCGTTCGACGACATGGCTCCTCCGGAACGTCACGGTCGTTCCCTGCAGCCTGTCCCCGCCCGGGGCCCGCTGGGTAGGGCCGGCCGGGCGACGGCCTGGGCCGGACGGCCCTCCGTGGACCCTGCGCCGGCACTCCCGGGGCCGCTCCCGTCCCGTTCCCGCCCGGTGCCGGGCCCGGCGTCCGGGCGCGGAGCCGGAGAGCCGTGAGGGTGGCGCGGCACGACGGCCGCCGAGGGCTCCCGCCCGGCCCCGGCGCCCGCGGGAAGGTGCCTTCTCCGGTCGTCCGGACAGGTACCCGACATGCCTGCTCCTCGCGATATCTGCGCCGGCTCGCATTCCCGGGGCCAGGATGGGCGCATGCGGAAGTCGCGGACGTGGCGCAGGACGCTGCCGGGGGTCGCGGTCATGACCGGGTACCGCAGGTCGTGGCTGCGCGGTGACCTCCTCGCCGGGCTGACGGTCGCTGCCTACCTTGTGCCGCAGGTCATGGCGTACGCGGGGCTCGCCGGGCTGCCGCCGGTCGCCGGGCTGTGGGCGGCACTGGCACCCCTGGTGCTGTACGCGCTGCTGGGATCGTCCCGGCAGATGTCCGTCGGTCCGGAGTCGACGACCGCGCTCATGACGGCGACCGCGGTGGGGCCGTTGGCCGCGGGCGATCCCGGGCGGTACGCGGTCCTGGCCGCGGCGCTGGCGGTGGTGGTCGGCCTGCTGGCGGTGGTCGCCTGGGCCGCCCGGGTGGGATTCGTGGCGGACCTGCTGTCACGGCCGGTACTGGTCGGCTACCTGGCGGGCGTGGCAATGATCATGATCGTCGATCAGCTGCCGAAACTCACCGGCGTACCCGTGACGGGCACCGCGTTCTTCCCGCAGGTGGCGTCTTTCCTCGCGCACCTGCCGCGGGCGCAGCCGCCGACCGTGCTCGTGGCCGCCTGCGCCCTCGTCTTCCTCCTCCTGGTGGGGCGCTGGACGCCGATGGCCCCCGGCCCGCTGCTGGCCGTGGTGTTCGGCACGGTCGCGGTCTTTGTCCTCCGACTGCGCGGGCACGGTGTCGCCGTCATCGGGGAGGTGCCCTCGGGCCTGCCGAGCCCGTCGCTGCCGGCGCCCGGCAACCTGCCGAACCTGGTGCTGCCGGCGGTCGGTGTGCTGCTGGTCGGCTACACCGACGTCATCCTCACGGCCCGGGCCTTCGCGGCGCGTGCCGGACACGGCCTCGATCCCCATCAGGAACTCCTGGCGCTCGGGGCCTCCAATCTCGGCGCGGGTGTGCTGCACGGCTTCCCGGTGAGCAGCAGCGCCAGCCGGACGGCGCTGGGGGCCCAGGCAGGGAGCCGCAGCCAGGTGTACTCCCTGGTGGCCTTCGTGGCCGTGGTGTGCGTGCTGCTCTTCCTGGGCCGGCTGCTGTCCGGCCTGCCGGAAGCGGTGCTCGCCGCGATCGTCGTCTTCGCCGCCTGCCGGCTGATCGACCTGCCCGGTTTCCGGCGGCTGGCGGGCTTCCGCCGCCGTGAGTTGCTGCTTGCCCTCGCCTGCCTGCTCGGTGTACTCGCCCTCGGCATCCTTTACGGCGTGCTGGTGGCCGTCGCGCTGTCGGTCGCCGAGATGCTCTTCCGGGTGGCCCGTCCGCACGACGCCATCGAGGGCCTTGTCCCCGGACTCGCCGGGATGCACGACGTGGACGACTACCCGCGGGCCCGCACGATTCCCGGCCTGCTGGTCTACCGCTACGACTCGCCCTTGTTCTTCGCCAACGCCGAGGACTTCCGCCGCAGGGCCCTCGCCGCGGTCGACGCCCAGGACGGGCCGGTTCGCTGGTTCGTGCTCAACACCGAGGCCAACGTCGAGGTCGACATCACCGCCCTGGACGCGGTGGACGCTCTGCGTCTCGAATTGACCGGCCGCGGCGTCGTGTTCGCGCTCGCCCGGGTCAAGCAGGACCTGATGGACGACCTGGACGCCTACGGTCTGACCGAGGCGGTGGGGCGGGACCGCGTCTTCCCGACGCTGCCGACCGCCCTGACGGCGTACGCCGCCTGGGTGCGCGCCCGGCAGAACGGCGACTGAGAAGGCGGCCGCGTTCGCGGTCCTGGGGCCGGACCGTTCGACGGGCGGGAAGCCGGTCGTCCACCCGCTGCGACGGGACCATGTCTGACCCCGCGAGCCTCCGCGGCGACTCCTGTCACCTGCCACGACCTGGCCGGAAGAGCGTTCGATGCCTACCCGATGCCGCTATGTTGAGAACCGGAGAGACCCCCTCCCGTGCCTGATGGAGGAATCCATGGGGATGGAGCCCGACAAGGGTGAGCAGCGCCTGCCGCGGCTGCAGCTGGACGACCTGCTGGACGAGTTGCAGATCCGGATCGATGCCGTGCGCGGGACGCGGGACCGGGTGCACAGCCTGCTGCAGGCCGTGCTGTCGGTGGGGCGCGAGCTGGATCTGTCGCAGGCGCTGCGCCGGATCGTGGAGGCGGCGGTCGTGCTCGTGGACGCGGAGTACGGCGCGCTCGGCGTCATCGGGGGCGACGACCGGCTGTCGCAGTTCCTCACGGTGGGGATCCCGGGCGATCAGGTCGAGTCGATCGGCCCGCTGCCGTCCGGCCACGGCATCCTGGGTGAACTCATCCGCCATCCCGAGCCGCTGCGGCTGGAGGAGATCTCCGAGCACCCGGCCTCGTACGGCTTCCCGGCGGACCACCCGCCGATGCACTCGTTCCTGGGCGTCCCGATCAGGGTCCGCGACGAGGTGTTCGGCAACCTCTACCTGACCGAGAAGCGCGGCGGCAAGGAGTTCGACGGCGAGGACGAGGCCGTGCTGTCGACGCTCGCGGTCGCGGCCGGTGTCGCGATCGACAACGCCCGGCTGTACGAGGAGGCCCGGTCCCGGCAGCGCTGGCTGGAGGCGAACGCCGAGATCACCGCCAGTTTGCTGTCCGGCGCCGAGGAGTCCCGGGTGCTGGAGCTGATCGTCGAGCACGGCCGGCGCATCCTGGGCGCGGACCTCGGCGCGGTGGCGCTGCCGGTCGAGGGGACCGGCGACGTCCGGATGGCCATCGCCACCGGCATCGACGCCGCCGCGCATCGAGGACTCGTTCTGCCGCGTGAGGGGTCGTTCGTGGGGGCCGCGATGGCGCAAGGCGAACTGATCACCAGCTGTGAGGTGGGGCGGGACCCCCGCGTCACAGCGGGGCCCCCCCGGTTCGGCGGGCTGGGGCCGGCCGTGGCCGTGCCGATGAGCACCAGCGAGGGTGTGCGCGGGGCGCTGCTGCTGGCCCGGGCGCAGGGGGAGCCGGAGTTCACCGGGATCGAGACGGCGCCGCTGACGGATTTCGCGGGTTCCGCCGCGCTCGCCATGGAACTGGCCGAGCGGCGCCGCTCCGCCGAGCAGCTGGCCCGGTTGGAGGACCGTGACCGTATCGCCCGCGACCTGCACGACCTGGCCATCCAGCGGCTGTTCGCGACGGGCATGACGCTGCAGAGCGCGGTGCGCTTCGTCGATCACCCGCAGGCCAGCGAGCGGCTGCTGCGCGCGGTGGACGACCTGGACGAGACCATCAAGATCATCCGGTCCACGATCTTCGGCCTGCGCGCCCACGATGCCGGACCGGGCCGCAAGGGCCTGCGGGTGCGGATCGCGGGCGAGGTGGAACGGGCGGTGCCCGCGCTCGGCTTCACCCCCGCCCTGCGGATGGAGGGCCTGATCGACACCGACGTACCGGCCCCCGTCGCCGAGAACGTCGTCGCCGTCCTGGGCGAAGCCCTGTCGAACACCGCCCGGCACGCCGAAGCCCGCTCCGCGGACGTGTCCCTGGTCGTCGCCGACGGCGAAGTCACCCTGACCGTGACGGACGACGGCGTGGGCATCCCCGACGGCGGACGCCGCAGCGGCCTGGACAACCTCTCCGAGCGGGCCCGTGCACTGGGCGGGTCGTTCACCGCCGGCACAGGCGCCGACGGCGGAGCGCTCCTGCGGTGGCGGGTACCGCTCGACAGGTAGTCGTCACCGCGGCCCCTCCAGGACCTCCGCTGCCGGCCTGCGGGGACTCGCCGGTCCCTCGGGACCGTAGCCGAGCCTGATGAGCATCTGGACGTGCACCGGTCCGCTGCCGGTACTGCGCAGCTCCCAGCGCAGGTCCGGCCACTCCAACGCCTGGTGCAGCAGCGACGCGCGCAGCCGGTGCGTCGTGGCGACCAGCAGCACGCGTTCCAGTGCCTGACCGGCCCGGAGCCAGTCTGCGGGCCGGTCGTCGGCGGTGGACAGGACGGCGATGAGCGGGCGCTGTTCGAAGGCGGCGGCGGGCACCTGGTTCTCGGGTCGAAGCGCGGAGAAGTCGCGGACCGGCAGCCGACCCGAGGAGTCCAGCGGGCCGAGGACTGCGGTCGGCAACCCGTCCCGCGCGCCGTCGCGGATCCAGCTGCGGCTTTCTGTCCGGCGCGCGGTGTCGGAGGCGTCTCGTCGTTCGGCTTCCGCGGTCAGCTCGAGCAGCCTCTCCGTCTCGTCCGCGTCCGGCAGGTGCAGCGCCGCGCCCTCGGTGTGCGCTGCGTCCGTCAGCTCGGCGAGGACGGGTCCCGCAGGCCGGTGGGCCGAGAACGGGAAGCGGCTGCTGTGCCGGCGCCACAGCGCCTGATACAGGTCCCCGCGGTGCTCCGGAGCGGCGCGGGGTGGACCGGCCAGGCGTACGGAGGCCAGCAGGTCCGGCTGTGCCGGCACCGGCAGCAGCCGGACGACCGGTTCCCAGCCGAGGTGTGCGCTCGCGACCCGCAGATTGAACACCGCGGCGCCGACGGACAGATGCACGGCCCGGCCCATCGGGTCGACCTCCCTCAGCCCCCGCTCCCCCACGGCCCGCACCAAGAGCGTGGCGGTCTCCGGCTCCAGCCGGAAACGCCACGGCTGGCTGTTGTGGAACGACGGTGCGGCTACCGCGGCGGAGATCAGTTTCTCCAGGGCCACCGCGTCGATGACCGAAGTCGGCATGGCACTCTCCCTCCAGCCGGAACCTGTCTCAAGGTTCCGGCCGGGCCGTGCCGGGCGGGAGGGGCCGACCGGACCGGAGCGAGGGGCCACGTGGCCCGATCTCAAGGACGGGGTGCGGTGCCCCCCGTGCCCGTGCCCTGGTGCTGAGTGGCGAGGACGGCGGCCTGGATGCGGCGTTCGACGCCGAGTTTCGCGAGCAGCCGGGAAATGTGGTTCTTCACGGTCTTCTCCGACAGGAACAGCCGGCTGCCGATCTGGCGGTTCGTCAGGCCCTCACCGATGAGTTCGAGAATCTCCCGTTCCCGCGGGGACAGTGCGGCCAGCGTCACGTCCTCCTGGCTGGTGCCGGGGTCCTCCTGGTGGCGCAGACTACTCATCAAACGAGCGGTGGTGGCCGGATCGAGCATCGACTGGCCGGAAGCCACTGTCCGCACGGCGGACATCAGGTCGGCCCCCTTGATCTGCTTGAGGACATAGCCCGCCGCACCGGCCATGATGGCGTCCAGCAGCGCGTCGTCGTCGTCGAACGAAGTCAGCATCAGGCAGGCCAGTCCCGGCAGGCGGGAACGCAGTTCACGGCAGACCGCGATGCCGTCCCCGTCCGGGAGACGCACGTCGAGGACCGCCACATCGGGGCGCAGGGCCGGCCCGCGGGCCAGTGCGTGGTCCACCGAGCCCGCCTCTCCGACCACCTCGATGTCCGGCTCCGCGTCGAGCAGGTCGTGCAGACCGCGGCGCACCACCTCGTGGTCGTCGACCAGGAACACTCTGATCGGCGTCTGTGGTGTGAACTCCCGTGCACCGGTCATCCCGGCCCCCTGCCCTGTGTGGCGTTCCGTCCCGACGATCGTCGCCCATGAGCCGTACGCACACCAGGGCCGAACGGGCCCATGAAATGCGGGGATCGACCCGCACGGCCCCTGGGCCCTGCCTCTTCGGCCCCTGCCGCGTTCGGCCGGCCCCGTGCGATCGTCGCGGTACGAGACAAGGGGGCGTGGCCATGGACGCGACGACGGTGCTCTGGCGTCAGCGGCGGAATCCGCTTCGGCGCCGATCGGACGTTCTCGCAGCGTGGACGGGGGTCGCGGCGGCCTTTCTGACAGCCGTCGGAGCACCGGCGGTAGGCGCGGTCACCGCGTTCCGCGCGGAGGACTCCGCACTCCGGCAGGGACAGGACATGCGTCGGGTCGCCGCCGTGGTGACCAAGGACGCCGCCCATGCCGTGCCCAACGCCTACACGGGCTCCCGTGGCAAGGTCGAAGCACCCGTGCGATGGGCCGCTCCCGATGGCTCGGTGCACACCGGAAGCGCCCGGGTGGACTCGGACAGCCCGGCAGGTTCGATCACCACTGTCTGGGTCGACCGGGGCGGGCGGATCCAGGAGGTGGCCCCGCCGACTCCCGGGCAGGCGCGCGTACAAGGGGTGGTGACGGGAATCCACGGCGCCGTGGGAACGAGTGCGTTGCTCCTGGCGGGCCGTTGGGCAGTACGGCTGCGGATCGACCGGCGTCGCGCCGATGCCTGGGACAGGGAGTGGTCGGAGGTCGAACCTTCCTGGGCACACCGCCAGGCCTGAGCGCTCCAGCCGGGATGTGCCACCGGTAGCGGCATTCAGCCGATCGGAATGAGAACCACGGGGCAGTGCGCGTGATGGAGCACCGCGTGTGTCACGGGGCCCATGCGCATTCCCAGTGGGTCGCCTTGCCGCCGGGCGCCGACGACCAGCACGTCCGCTGACCGGCTCGCCTCGACCAGAGCGGCGGCGGCCGGACCGGAGACGGTGTGTACCCGCACCGCGACGTCGGGGAACTGCTCGGCCCGCTCGGCCGTCGCGAACCGGGCGAGGTCCTCGTGCTGACGGGCCTGGGCCGGCACGTCCTGCCGCGGTGAGACCGGCCACTGCCCCATCCTCAGCAGCGGGCGGGTCCACGTGTGGACCACCCTCAGGCGTGCGCCGCGGCGGTCTTCCTCGTTCTCGGCGCCACCCAGCTGGGCATCGCCCTGGCGTCCCGGGCTCGTCACGGTTCGCTGGACAACCCCTTCCTGCTGGTGGCCGTCACCACCGCGCTCGCGCTGCAGATCGCCGGTGTCTGCCTGCCCCCGCTGCGCGTGCTGCTGGGCACGGACCCCGTCTCGGCGGGGGACCTGGCCATCGCCTGCAGCCTGTCCGTCCTGGGATACCTGGTGATGCGCCTCCAGACGCGGCTGTTCCCGGCCCGCTGAACGAACCCGGGCCCCGCGGGGCCTGTGGCGAGCGGCCATTGTGCCGCCGCGCGGCCGGGACCCGGGCGGACTGCACGCGACAGAGCCGCTCAGGAGGCGAGCCGGTCGAATCCCGAGGTGCGCCAGGTACGGCCGTCGGGCAGGACGGCGAGTGCCTCGTACCCCGCCAGCGATTCCAGCCAGTCGCGGGACTCCTCACCCCGTGCGAAGGCCGCGGTCGCGTAGGCGTCGGTCATCGTCAGGCGGGATCCGACGACGGTGACCGAGGCGAGTCCCGCGGCGGGCGAGCCGTCGTGGGGATCGAGGATGTGGGCGCCGCGTTCCGCGGTGCCCGAGGTGGCGACGGCCAGGTCTCCGTTCGCGATCACGACCGTGGCCAGCTCCGCGGGATGCAGCGGATGGGCGACGCCGATGCGCCACGGTGTTCCGGGAGCGGCCTGGCCGCGGACCTGGATGTCACCGCCGCCGTTGACGCAGGTGTGGAGTGCGCCGGCTTCGTGGAGCAGCCGGGAGGCGTTCTCGGTGGCCCAGCCCTTGACGATGCCGGAAGGGTCGAGGGTGCCGTCCGCCACGGCACTGAACCAGCCCTCGGTGTCGCGGTTCGCCCGGGCGCACAGCGAGAGCACCTCGTGAACCTCCAACGGGCAGTCGGCCAGGCGGATCTCGTCGCGGCCGAGCCTGCTGACGGCGCTGTCGTGCCGGTACGTGGAGAACACCGCGTCCACGGTGTGCAGGTGGCGGACGGCGTCGCCGAGGGCACGGTGGATCGCGGTCGTGGGCCTGTCCCGGATGTCGAAGGAGAAGACGGTGCCCATGACGTGCTCGACGTGTCGCAGACCCTGCTCAGTGTCACGCACGGGCCTGGTCCAGAGCGCTCTGCAGGGACTGGATGTAACCCTGGCTGGTGTAGCTGGCGCCGGACACCGCGTCGATGTGGGCGCTTTGGGCGCCCAGCGCCTCCTGGGTCAGGCGCGGCAGGGCGTAGGAGGCGATCTGCTGGTCCCGGCCGTTCTCGTCGGGTGCCTGCAGGACCCGGACGGCGGTGATCTTCCCTCTGGTGAGGGTGGCGGCCACCTGGACCGTCCCGTAGCGCGTGTCGATGGGAGTACCGGTGAAGGTGCCGCTGGTGGCAGCGGTCCCGCCCGAGGCCGCCTGTTGTCCGGACGGCGGTGAGGAAGAGGTCGGCGAGGGGGCCGCCGGAGCGTCTGCCAGAGGGGCCGGATGATGGGGCTTGAGGGAGAGCAGCGCAACGATCAGGGCGCTGGTCCCGGTCGTGGTGAGGACGGCTCGGCGCACGGCGGTACTCCTCAGAACGCGAACGACTCGTGGTGGATGCGGCGCGCCGGCACACCGGCCTCGCGCAGGGCCCGGACAGCGGCTTCCGCCATGGGCGGCGGGCCGCAGAGGTAGACGTCGTGGTCGGCCAGGTCGGGTACGAGGCCGTTCAGCCCCTGTGCCGTCAGGGGCGAGGAGAACCGTTCCGGGGTGTCGACGACGTAGTGGACGGTCGCGCGACGGCGCTCGGCTATCGCATCGAGTTCGCCGCGCAGCGCGAGGTCTTCGGGGCGGCGCGCCCGGTAGACCAGGGTCACCTGGCCCGGCAGGGTCTCGAACAGGGCCCGCAGAGGTGTGATGCCGACGCCGCCCGCCAGCAGCAGCACCTTGGCCGCGGTGCGGCGGTTCGCGGTGAAGCCGCCGTAGGGGCCTTCCGCCCAGACGCGGGTGCCGGGGGTCAGCCGGGCCAGTGCCCGGCTGTGGCCGCCTGCCGCCTTCACGGTGATGCGCAGGTGCCGCGGGTGGGCGGGGGCGGACAGGGAGTACGGGTTGGCGGTCCACCACAGGCCGCGGGTGAGGAAGCGCCAGCGCAGGAACTGCCCCGGTACGCCGCCCAGTTCGTCCAGGTGCTCACCACCGAGGTGGACGGACACGACGCCCGGCGCCTCCGGCCGGACCGCGACGACCCTGAGCCTGTGGCGCAGCCCGCGCCGGACGGGCACGGCGAAGCGGTACCAGGCGACCATGGCGGCGACAGAGAGGTACAGCGCGTACCAGGCGGCCTGGGCGGCCCGGTCGCCGACGAAGTCCGCACCGTTGGAGAGCTGGTGGCCGAAGGAGAGGAAGACCGCCAGGTAGGTGAGGAAATGCAG
This sequence comes from Streptomyces sp. MI02-7b, assembly GCF_033793585.1. NCBI lineage: Bacteria > Bacillati > Actinomycetota > Actinomycetes > Kitasatosporales > Streptomycetaceae > Streptomyces > Streptomyces sp. MI02-7b. The sequence goes on from NZ_JARAWX010000034.1 coordinate 25,291, forward strand.
GTAGTGCCAGGTCTCGTAGCTCATCCTCCGGCGGGCCGCACGGGCAGAGAGGACCGCTGTGGCGAGGAACAGCAGAAAACCGGCGGTGCCCTTGAGCAGGTCGGGATAGTCCAGGACCAGGGTCGTGGTCTGCCCCACGAGGGAGCTGTGCGAGGCCAGGGAGTAGCCCCAGATGATCAGCAGGGTGTGGGCCAGGGCCAGCGACACGGTGCAGCGTCCGCCCCACGCGTGCCAGCGGGCGAGCCGGTCGGTACCGACACCGTGGTCCAGGAGCGGGACCCGGGCCATCAGGGCGAGCAGGACCGCGCATGCGTATCCGGCGACGAGCCCGGTGATGCGGCCGGCACCGGTCAGCCAGCCCGCCGGGCCGACGACGGAGGAGGTGTCGCTCCACCACAGCGCCAGGGTCCCGGCGGCGCCCGCCCAGATGACGAGCGGCGCGAGCACCGGGACGACGCTGCGAGGCGGCCGCCGGTGCTGCACGTGGCGGCCCTCGTATGCGGCACTCGTGGATGTCGTGGCCATGGAGTTCCCTGGGGCTCGATCGGGTGTCGGCGCGCCCAGCATCACCACCGAACCTCTGCGTACCCTCTGAACGGGGAGCCACAGCGACGTTTCAGAGGAAACTCAGAGGCTTCCCCCGCCGACAGGGGGGCGGCTCACGAGAGATCCTGGACGGACCATGGAAGAACGCAGTACGCCGCCCCCCGCCCTGCGACGTCCCGACGGCAGCCCGGTGCGGATTCTGGTCGTCGACGACGAACCCGATGTCACCGACGTGCTGTCCGGTGTCCTGACCGTCGAGGGCTGGGAGGTCCGCACGGCCGCCGACGGGGCGTCCGCACTGGCCGCGGCCCGGCAGTTCCGCCCCGATGCGGTGATCCTGGACTGGATGCTCCCCGACGCCGACGGCCTGCAGGTCCTGCGCGAACTGCGACGCGACGCGCACCGCGTGTGCGTGCTGTTCCTGACCGCCCGCGACGCGATCGAGGACCGCGTCGCCGGGATCACCGCCGGCGGTGACGACTACGTGACCAAGCCCTACAGCCTGGAGGAGGTCCTCGCCCGGCTGCGCGGCCTGCTGCGCCGGGCCGGCATGACCGCGGAAGCCGACGCCGGTCTGCTCGTGGTCGGCGATCTCACGATGGACGAGGAGGCCAGGGAGGTCCGCCGCGGGGGGACGGCGGTCGATCTGTCCCGTACCGAGTTCGAACTCCTGCGGTTCCTCATGCGCAATCCGCGCCGTGTGCTGTCCAAGGCCCAGATCCTCGACCGGGTCTGGGCCTACGACTTCGGCGGCCGGGCTCACGTCGTCGAGCTCTACATCAGCTACCTGCGCAAGAAGATCGACACGGGACGCCCCCCGATGATCCACACCGTTCGCGGGGTGGGCTACGTCCTCAAGCCGGAGACGCCATGAGACGGCTCCCTCCGCGTACCCTGCGCGGTCAGCTCACCGCCGGTCTCCTCGTCCTGCTCGCCGTCGCCTGCCTGACCGTCGGCGTCACCACCGTCCTCGCCCTCCGCGGATTCCTGGTGGGGCGGCTCGACGAGCAGCTCACGGCGGCCGACGGCCGCTTCGCCGCCAGCCTGGAGCACGAGAGGGCCCCCGACGCGGACAACCGGCCGGACACCCGGGGACAGGCCGACGCCACCTTCGGTGCCCGGCTGCTCGACGGCGTCGTCACCCAGGCCGCGGTGGTCGACGACACGACGGACCGACCCCTCACGCTCCTCCCCGGTGACCGTCGCGCCCTCGCCCGCATCCCGGTCGACGGGACAGGCCACAGCATCCGCCTCTCCCCCCTGGGCGGCTACCGGGTCGTAGCGGTTCAGGGCGACGACAACGACATCCTCCTCACGGGGCTCCCCCTGCACCCCGTGGAGGCGACGCTGCACCGGCTCGAAGCCGTCGAGGCCGGGGTGTTCGGCGCTGCGCTCCTCGCCACGGGCATCGCGGGGGCGCTGTGGGTGCGGGTCTCGCTGCGCCCCCTGCGCAAGGTCACCGAACAGGCGACGGGCGTCGCGCGGCTGCCCCTGGCCGACGGCGACGTCGCCATGCCCGAGCCCCTCCCGGACTCCGACCCGCGCACCGAGGTCGGACAGGTCTCGGTCGCACTCAACCAGATGCTCGGACACGTCGAGGACGCCCTGGTTCGCCGCCAGGCCAGTGAGGAACGCCTGCGGCACTTCGCCGCCGACGCCAGTCACGAACTGCGCACCCCCGTCGCCAACATCCGCGGCCACGCGGAGCTCGCTCTGCGCCGGCACGGCCCCGTGCCCGCCGACATCCGCCACGCCCTGGAACGCATCCAGTCCGAGTCCCACCGTATGTCCCGCCTCGTCGACGACCTCCTGCTCCTGGCCCGGCTCGACGCGGGACGCCCCCTGGAACACGAGGACGTCGACCTGACCCTGCTCGTCCTGGACGCCACCCACGACGCCCGCGCCGCGAGCCCCGGCCACCGCTGGCTCCTGGACCTCCCCGAGGAACCCGTCACCGTGACCGGCGACGCCCACCGCCTGCAGCAGGCGGTCGGCAACCTGCTTGCGAACGCCCGCACCCACACCCCGCCCGGCACCCAGGTGACGGTCGCCCTCACCTCGGACGAGGGCGGTGCCTGCCTGACCGTCAGTGACGACGGACCGGGCATCCCCGAGGACCTCCTGCCCGAGGTCTTCACCCGTTTCGTCCGCGCCGATCAGGCGCGCTCGCGCAGTACCGGCAGTACCGGACTCGGGCTCGCCATCGTCCAAGCCGTCGTCACCGCCCACCAGGGCACCGTCCACGTCAGCAGCCGCCCAGGACACACCGCGTTCCGCGTGGTACTCCGCACATGAGCCGGCAGACCGGGCGCCGCGTTGTGGAGGGCGCCGGCCCGGGCTTCCACCAGTCGGCAGTGGTCGGCAGTCGGCGGGTACCGCGTCGCCCGCGTCCAGGACCAGTACGTCACAGGGCACCAGTTCCCGTACGGGCACCACCTCGCGCTCGCCGTCCCGCAGCGCGGTACAGGTGTGCCGGACCATCGCTCGCAGGGACTCCGCCGTGCGCTTCGCCGAGTACTCCCGGGTGAAGCCGATCACCGCGTCGAGCAGCACCACTCCTACGATGGCCAGGGCGAGTTGGAGCGCCCCACGGTCGTGGGGGCTCTGCAGTCCGTATGCCAGGAACGTGATGAGGCGATGAGCAGCACGATCGCGCACAGGTCCGTGAACCGGGCCGGCAGCCGGCGCCACAGGCCTCGACCAGCCGTCGCGGGCATTTCGTTCGGACCGTACCGCCGCAGGCGGCCCGTCGCCTCGGCGACCCCCAGTCAGCGGAGGCGCCGTCGTGGCCACGCCGGGGCGTTCTCCCGACGCTCAGCTGCGAAGCGAGCCCTCGGCGATTTCGTGGACATGGGGCGCGACGGACCGTCGTTGTGTGTCGTCCAGCCGGTACGTGAGCCGGTTCACCACGGCGACGACACCGTCTATGCGGCGGGTCAGACCCTCGGCAAGAGGGATCTCACTGCGGCGCTCCAGCCGGCCCTCAAGGATGACGACCCCGCCCTGGACGCTCACCGCGAGGGCATCCGGACCGAGCCACAGGGCTCGGATCGCCACCTCGTCGACCACTTCGGCACGGATGTCGGCGTCGGGGCGCAGGAACATCTGGAGCAGGTCCCCGCGGGTCACGATGCCGACGAGGCGGTCCTCCTCGTCGACCACGGGCAAGCGGTTGACCTTGTGTTCGGCCAGGGCACGGGCCGCGACGGCGACGGCATCGGTCGCACGGACGGTGACGGCCGGTGCGGACATCAGCTGCCCTGCGGTGCGATCGTGGAGGCCGGCGGCGCCGGACCGTGCGGACTGCTGACGGGCGGAGCCCTGGGGCTCGGCCTGCCGCGCCGTCAGGTCGGTCTCGGAGACGACCCCCAGCACCTTGTCGTCGTCGTCCACCACGGGCATGCCGCTCACCCGGTACCTGCCGAGCAGTGCGGCAATGTCCCTGAACGGGGTTTCGGCCCGCACGCTGACGACATCCGGGGTCATGACGTGCCCGGTCTTGCGGAGCCTCATCGTCATCTCCTTCCGGCCGCGACGGCGCGGCCTCAGGCGGGGGCCCCCTCGCCGCCTCGGTTCAGCGTGGAGCGGCCGCCGGCCTGCTGGTGTCGTCGGCCTTGAAACCGAGACGCGCCCGGACGTCCACGACGCCGTCCACTCCACGGCACAGCTGCGTCACGACGGGGATGAGGCTCCTGCGGTCCACCACGCCGTCCAGTGACACCTTCCCGTCGGTCACCGTCACGGCGACAGCTCCCGGGGCCAGGCCGAGAGTCCTCACCAGCACGTCACCGGTGATCTCCTCGAGGATCGCGTGGTCCCTGCGCAGGAACAGCTGCAGCAGGTCCGTGCGGCTCACCACCCCCACGAGCCGACCCGCCTCGTCCACCACCGGCAGCCGCTTGACGTTGTGGCGTTCCATGACCCGTGCCGCCTCCACGACCGACCACTCGGACCGTGCGACGACCACCGGGCTGCTCATCAGACCTTCCGCGGTGGTGGCGTCGATGCGGGCACGGTCCTGGGGCCGCGGGTGCGGGGGCGGCAGCAGGCCGGCCGGGTCGAGCAGCCCCGCCTCCTTGCGCAGCAGATCGGCCTCCGACACCACCCCCACGGGTCGTCCGTCGTCGTCGACCACGGGTACGGCGGTGATCTCGTGCTCCGTGAGCTGCTTCGCGATGTCCTTGAACGACGTGTCCCTGCGTACTGACACGACGCCCTTGGTCATCAGGTCGCCGACGTTGCGGTGATGCATCGTCTCCGCCTCCTGCCTGTAGCCCGTGCCCGCCCTCTGCGGGCTCTGCGGTGTTGCACCTCCACTGTCGAACCGTGTGCGGGGTCCCGGCATGGGCCAGTGGGGCCACGGGAGTCGGCCGAGCGGCCCACCAGAGCGGGCGGCAGCCGGCTGCTCGGCGTGCACGCCGGGTCCTGAAGCCCGCTCCATGGGCCGCCCGGCCCCGGAGACGGGACCAGCGGCCCCTGCCCGGCCCCCGACGGTGCCCGGGAACCTGAACCCGTCAGACCTTCCCCTCGAACCCGGGTCGCCTGTGCGCCGGTTCATCAGGAGGCACTTCATGTCCCTTGCCATCACCGCGGGAGTCGACGGATCGCCCGCCGGCCTGGCCGCCGCGGACTGGGCCGCCCGCGAGGCCCGGCTCCGAGGCCTTCCCCTGGTCCTCGTACACGTCCACGACTGGCAACCGCGGGCGTACACCTACGCGCCCCTGGCCGGTGGGATCGCTCCGCTGGACGCCGGGACGCAAGCCCACTGGGCGGAGCGCACTCTGCGGGACGCCGCCACGGATCTCGGGCGCCGCCATCCGGGCCTGGAGATCTCCACCCGGCACCTGGGCGGGGAGCCCGCCGCGGTGCTGGCCGCCACCGCGCAGGAGTCGGAACTGCTGGTGCTCGGCTCGCGTGGCCTCGGCCCGGTGACCGGCTTCCTCGTCGGCTCGGTGGCCTCCGCCACGGTCGCCCGCGCCGCCCGCCCGGTCGTCCTGGTGCGGGCCGGCGGCACCGAGGGAGACCCCACGAGCGGCCGCTCCGATGCGGCGGCGTCACGCGACGTGGTGCTGGGACTGGATCTGACCCGTCCGAGCGAAGAGCTGGTCTCCTTCGCTTTCGAGGCCGCTTCACTGCGCCGGGTCCCCCTGCGTGTCGTGCACGGCTGGAACCTGCCGCCTGCGTACGGCTATGACGCCGGGGCCGCCTACGCGGAGCTGCAGAAGGAGATCGCCGTCACGGAGGCGGGCGCTCTGGCGCAGGCACTGCTCGGATGGCGGGAGAAGTACCCGTCGGTGGCGGTGTCCGAGCACTCCCTCCTCGGAGGTGCCGTACCGCTCCTGCTGGACGCCGCGGCAGACGCCTGCCTCGTCGTGGTGGGCCGTCGTATCCGCCGGTCCGCTGCGGGCATGCACGTCGGTCCTGTCGCGCACGCGATGCTGCACCACTGCGCCGTTCCCGTGGCGGTGGTCCCGCACGCCTGACACGGCCGCCGCGTATCGGCACGCCTCTCACGGCCCGGCGGAAAGGGTCGGGCCGTCAGAGCTCAGGCTTGGTCGGGAACGACGGCCACGGGGCACGGTGCGTGATGCAGCACGGCATGGTTCACCGGCCCCAACTGCAGTCCGACGGGACTGCGACGGCGCCGCGCGCCCACGACCAGCAGGCCGGCGCCTCCGGCGGCATCCAGCAGCGACGGGCGTGCACGCCCCTCGGGCATCAGGCGTTCGACGGGCACGTCCGGGAAATCAGCCGTCGGCCGCCTCAGAGCCTGGTCCAGCCGTTCCACGGCCACGGCGTGATCCTTGTGGGCGGCCGAATCCCGCCATCCCTCCCAGTCGGGGCCCACGCCGTGCGGCGTCCTCCAGGCATGGACGGCCAGGACGCCCCAGCCGCGCAGTCGCGCTTCGGTGAAGGCGAACACGCAGGCGGCATCCCCTGACCCACCAGCTGGATCGATGCCCAGGGTGATCCACGGCCTGCCCCCCGGATCGGCACCGTCGCCGCGGATCACGACGACCGGGCAGGTCGCCTTCGCCGCCACCGTCAGACCGACCGAACCCAGCAGTTGAGAGGCGAACTCGCCACGCCCGCGGCTGCCGACCACGATGGCGGCGGCCTGGTGACTCAAGTGCAGCAGTGCTTCCTCCGCCTCCTCGGCCAGGACCTCGCGCGTGACCTCGATCTCCGGCCGGCGCAGCAGCGCGCGTTGCCCGGCCGACGCCAGGATGCGCTCGGTCATGCCCCGCTCGGTTGTACGGCCCGCCCCGAGGGACGGCGCGGATCCTTCGTAGCGCTCCCAGAGGGAGGCGTACACGATGCGCAGTTCCGAACCGCGCAGGGCCGCTTCATCGGCGGCCCAGTCCACGGCGATGAGCGCGGCATCGGAGCCGTCCGTGCCCACGACCAGGGGAAGCGGCATGATCGCCACCGCCTTTCTCCAGCTTTCGCCCTTTTGTCAGTTTCGGGATCGGCAGTCCCCGGAGACAGGGGTTGCCCGGCCCTGCCCGGGGTCCGGTCGGCCGGAGTACGGGTCCTACCGGCCCATGCGCCGCCCCACCGGAACGAGGGAGAGTGATGGCGAGGGACGGAGGACGGAGGACGGAGAGGAGACAGTGATGTGGCACCGAAACGTCAGTGACCTGATGACGACGCCCGCGGTGAGCGCGCGGCCGGACACGGCCTTCAAGGAGATCGCGAAACTCCTCGCGGAACACGACGTCACGGCGCTCCCGGTCGTGGACCGCGACGATCGTCCCGTGGGAGTCGTCTCCGAGGCGGACCTGATGCGCAAGGCGGCCGGGCAACGCGATCCGGCCGACCTCATGCCGCCGTTGTACGCCTCGCCCGCGGACCGCGCGAAGGCGGAAGCCGTCACCGCCGGCGAACTCATGACGAGCCCGGCCGTCACGGCCCGGCCCGAGTGGACCGTGGCGGAAGCCGCCCGGACGATGGAGCAGCACCGGGTGAAGCGCCTGGCCGTGGTCGACGAGGTCGGCTGCCTGGTCGGGGTGCTGAGCAGGTCGGACCTGCTCAGGGTGTTCCTCCGGCAGGACCGTGCGATCCGCGACGAGCTCAACTCCGAGGTGCTGGGCCATGCCTTGCGGCTGTCGCCCCTGGCGGTCACGGTGCACGTGGTCGACGGCCGCGTGACCCTGGAGGGGACGATCGAGCGGCGGAGCCTGATTCCCGTCCTGGTCGCGCTGTGCAGCGGCGTCGACGGGGTCGTCGACGTCCGTGAGCACCTGCGGTACCACGAGGACGACTCCAGCCGTCCCGCGCCGACTCACCGCCAGCCCGCCTGACCCACGGGGCTCCTCCCGTCGCGGCGCCGTTCATCCCCGGCGACTGGCGACCGCTGAGCAACAGAGAGGCATGATCATGACCGGCAACACCACGTCCCATGCCCGCGGCGACATCGGCCGGCGGGTCGCCCGGCGCCGTGAGGAACTGGGGCTGTCACGCGACGAGGTCGCCCTCAGCGCCGGCCTCTCCACCGGCTACCTGCGTTTCCTCGAGGAGGAGGCCACGGCGGCTCCCGCCATGGGAACGCTGCGCGGCCTTGCGGCGGCGTTGAGCACCACGGTCGTCGCCCTCAACGGAGGCGAGGCGGATCTTCCCCCAGGACTGGGACAGGCTTCCGCGCACCCGCGCTTCCTGGAACTCGAACCCGACGAGTGCCGGGAACTGCTGGGCACTCACGGTGTGGGTCGTGTCGTCACGTTCGCCGACGACGGTGTGGCGGTGCTGCCGGTCAACTACAGCATCGTGGGACAGGCCATCGTGTTCCGGACGGCGACCGGGTCCGCACCCGCCGCCGTAGCGGGCACCGATGTCACCTTCGAGGTGGACAGTGTCGACGAGGCCCTGAGCCAGGGCTGGAGCGTCCTGGCACGCGGCCACGCCCGTGCCGTGGCGGGCAGGCAGGCGGAGGAACTGGAACGGCTGGCCTACACCGGCCCCTGGCCCGGCAGGGACGACCGCGACCTGTGGATACGCATCGACGTGAACGACCTCACCGGGCGTCGCATCGAAGTCCCGTGACAAACCGGCCCGACACCCGGCGAGCCGGGCAGAGCCGCACGGACCGCGGTAGGGGCCTGCGGGACCGGAACAGGAAACGCCCGTACCGGCCGCAGGGCCACGGAAACACTCGGAGGCAGTCATGACCACCAGCCGCACGACCGGGCTCCTCGACGCGTTGCCGCCGACTGCCCGCGGGCGCCTGACCGAACTGTCCCGCGAGGTCGACTTCCCCGAGCGGACCCGTGTCTTCGAAGAGGGGCAGCGAGCGGACCGCTTCTGGGTCATCCGGACCGGCTCCGTCTCCCTCGATCTGCATGTGCCCGGCAGGCGCGCCGCGGTCGTCGCAACACTGGGACCGGGCGATCTGCTCGGCTGCTCCTGGCTCTTCCCCCCGTACACCTGGCACTTGGGAGCTCAGACCCAGAGCCCCGTCCGGGCGCTGGAGTTCGACGCGACGATCGTGCGGGCACTGTGCGAGGCCGACGCCGCATTCGGCCGTGATGTCGCGCGGCGCGTCGCGGAGATCGTCGCGCATCGGCTGCAGGGCGCCCGCACACGTCTCCTCGACCTCTACGCCCCCTACGGGAGCGGCCAACGCGGATGACCGCCGGGGCGCGTCCCCGCGGCGGAAGGAGGATCTCGTGCACGGGAGCCCGCACATCGTGAGCGACGTCATGACACAGACGGTGGTGGCCGTCGCCCGTGGTGCTTCGTTCAAGGAAATCGTCGAGACGATGGCGAAATGGAAGGTGAGCGCCGTCCCGGTGCTGGAAGGTGATGGCCGGGTGATCGGTGTGGTCTCGGAAGCCGACCTGCTGTCCAAGGAGGAGTACCGCGACAGCGATCCGACCCGGGCCGAGCAGATGCGCCATCTGGCCGAGATCGCCAAGGCCGGAGCGGTGACCGCCGAGGAGTTGATGAGCGCTCCAGCGGTGTGCGTACGCGCCGACACCACGCTCGCCCAAGCCGCACGGGCCATGGCACAGCGCCGGGTCAAGCGCCTGCCGGTGACCGACGGCGAGGGCATTTTGTGCGGCGTGGTCAGCCGGGGCGACCTGCTGAAGGTCTTCCTGCGGCCCGACGAGGACATCGCGGAGGAGGTGCGCCGTGAGGTGGTGGCCTATCTGTTCCCCGGACAACCGTCGCCGGTGCGCGCGGATGTGAAGGAAGGCGTCGTCCGCTTCAGCGGTACGCCACGCGACACGGCCCTTGTGCCCGTCGCCGCCCGCCTGGCCCGCGCCGTGGAGGGCGTCGTGGACGTCGAGTGGGACTGAGGGGAGGGTTCTCGGCCACAACCACTCCGCCGATCAGGCCACGGACGGCCGCGCCGCGAAGCGTCCGCCGCACGAAGTGAGCGTTCCAGGAAAGCGAGGGCACCGGGAGATGGGTGACAAGAAGCGGCAGGGCCGCCTGTCCCTGGGCGCCTACGAGCGGGAACTCTTGCGCCTGCAAGTCGAGTTGGTCAAGTTGCAGGAATGGGTGCGGGCCGAGGGCCACCGGCTCGTCGTCGTCTTCGAGGGCCGCGACGCGGCGGGGAAGGGCAGCACGATCAAGCGGGTCACGGCCCATCTCAACCCGCGCATCGCGCGCATTGCCGCCCTCCCGGCACCGACCGAACGTGAAAGCACGCAGTGGTACTTCCAGCGGTACGTCGACCACCTGCCGGCGGCCGGGGAGATCGTGCTGTTCGACCGCAGCTGGTACAACCGTGCCGGTGTCGAGCACGTCATGGGCTTCTGTACCCCCCAGGAGCACGCGCGCTTCCTCCACCAGTGCCCGATCTTCGAGCGGCTGCTGATCGAGGACGGCATTCTGCTGCGCAAGTACTGGTTCTCCGTCAGTGACGCCGTCCAGGAACAGCGCTTCAGGGCCAGGCTGGACGACCCGACCCGCCGCTGGAAGCTGTCGGGTATGGATCTGGAGTCCATCACGCGCTGGGAGGCGTACTCACGTGCCAAGGACGAGATGTTCGTGCACACCGACATCCCCGAGGCCCCCTGGTACGTCGTCGAGAGCGACGACAAACGCGCGGCGCGCATCAACATGATCGCGCATCTCTTGTCGAGCATCCCCTACGAGGAGGTTCCGCTGTCTGCCATCGAACTGCCGCAGAGGCCGCCTTCGACGGGCTATCAGCGTCCGCCGCGCGACTTGCAGACGTTCGTGCCGGACCACGCGGCCGGCCTGTGCGAGTAGGGCTCGCGGGCACGATCCGCCGACGTGTCGACGGCGTACCGCGCACCGGAGACGCACCGCCGCAAGGAACATCGGCGGCACGCCGTGAGCGCGCTGGGAACCGGACCGCGTCCCGCAGCGGGCATCCCGCGCCGTTCATGCTCCACGGCGGCACGGCCACGGCTGTGGCCCCCGCTGCCACGGCCCTGCCGTTGGGCCTGGCAGATCTCGACGGGGTCGGCACCCCCGAAGCCGTCTTCGCGTTTACCGCGGGAGCCACGGACCGCTCTGCCGCCCGAAGACTTGCCCGCGGCCCTCCACGACGAGGGCGACGACGTGGCCATGATCGCCGTCCGACGGGAACGGACCGCGCCGCCCGCGGTCCATGGCGTCGAGCCCCTCGCCGGCGGTATCCGGCGCCTGCCGTCGATCATTGGTCCCGCGCGTCCGGCGCGTCCGGTGCGTCCCGGCGCAGGCTCGCCGCCTCGGGTCCGGGCGCGGCCGGCTGCGGCTGCTCCTGGCCTCTGACGATGACGATCGGGCACGGTGAGTGCTGGGTACAGTGCTGTCCCACCGATCCCAGCAACGCCTCGGCGAACCCGCCGTGTCCACGGTTCCCGAGCACCAGCAACGAGGCGCCTTCGGCCGCCGCGAGCAGCACACCCGCCGGTGTGCCGTACTCCACGCGGCTGTGGATGTCCACCGCGGGCTCCGCCCCCGTCACGGTGGCGATGGTGTCGTCGAGGACCTGCGCCGCCGCGCCATCGAGATTCAGATCCTGTCCCATGGGGGGCATCCAGCCGAACGAGCCGTAGAACTGTGGGTACTCCCACGCGATCACTGCGTCGATCACCCCGTCCACCAGCGACGCCTGCCGTACCGCCCAGGCGAGCGCCTCCTTCGAGGACGGTGAACCGTCGACACCGACCACGATCCGCGGCCTGTTGTCCTGCTGCGTACTCACACTGCCTCCTCGGCGACGGTCCCGTCGGCGCGACCGCGCGACCGTTGGTGACGTGAGGTCTCATCGCCGCTCCCGCCGTCCGGGTGCGGTACGACGACGACCGGCGAGCGCGCGTGGTGGAGAACGCCCTGGCTGACCGATCCCATCAGCATGCCGGTGAAGCCGCCGAGGCCGCGCGAGCCGACGACCAGTCCCCTGCAGTCGGCCGAGGCGTCGGTGAGCGCCTGGACGGGGTGCCCCCGTACGACCTCCTGGCGGAGGTCCACGTCCGGATGGCCGGCGGCAGGCCCTTCCACCGCTCGGGTCAGAGCCTGCCGTGCCTCCTCCTCCGCCGCCGACCTGTTCGGGCCGCCGAGCAGCCCCGGGTGCCAGGCGTACACGGCATGTAGGCCCACACCGTGCAGGGATGCCTCGTCGAAGGCGAAGTCCACGGCTGCCGCCGAATGCGTGCTGCCGTCCACACCGACGACCCAGTGCTTCTGCGTCTGCCCTGTGGCTGCCGACTCCGGGACGACAGCCACGGGACAGCGGGCCTGGGCGACCACCGGAAGGGTGACCGACGCGGAATGGAATAGATCCTGGGCCGTGGCCGGATGCCGGGAGCCGAGTACCACCAGCGCGGCGTCCTGGGCCTGCTCGCGCAGCACCCACACGGGATCGCCCTCGGCAAGCAGTGCGGAGACCTTCACGTCCGGCTGCCGGGACTCGGCGAACGCCACGGCCTCGGCCAGCAACTGCTCCCCCGCCGTGTGCAGGGCCGCGTTCCACTGCTCCCAGGAAGGCGGGACCTGGTCCGGCCGGTATCCGGCGGTGGGAACACCCTGGGCGTGCAGCAGCAGCAGCGGAAGCCGTCGCCGCGCGGCCTCGTCGGCCGCCCAGGTCAGCGCGGACCGGCGCTCGGGTTCCGGAGCGACACCGACCACGATGGGCCGGTGACCTGGTGAAACCGTCATCATTGCCTCCCAGGCGCACTGGTTCCCATGCGACCCTCGCCGCGTCACCGTCGCCCGCGGGAACGGTCTTCGCACGCGGTGGGAAAGGGACCCACGGCGCGCCTGGCGCGGCACGGCGACGGGGCACCGACGGGTACGGCGCCCGCTGGGCCCGCACGTCCCAGCGTGTGCGCGGACCTGCCGAGCCGCAATGCCGCGGCGCCCCCACCGGAGGCCGGCACAGTTCGGTTGCGTCGGCGGATGTCCGAGGTCCGGGGGCGACACCGTCCGCATCGCGGGGGCGATGACGGTACAGCCCGGCACTGACGTTTCCGTCCCTCCCCTGCTGCGTTTGTGCGGGAGGGAGCCCAAGCACTCATCGCTGATCGCTACGAAGTCACCGGGCGCTGTCGGCGGCGCGAGGTGGCCGCCGGAACCGAAGGCAGGGTCGTGCCGGTGGGGGAACCGCGCCGATGACAGTGACAGCGCCGCGTGCACCACAGGCCGGAGGCCCGGTCGTGGCGACGGCAGGGGGCGGCACCCGCGGCGTGCGGGGTCCGCCACGGATGCGCGCCCAACCGCGCTTCCGCGGGAGCGGCCCTCGGTCGAGGAGGGACACCCACCATGACAGCCGGATTCCCCGCAGCGGCCTCTGCGGACCTGCCTGGTGACGTACCGGGCAGGCGGCTCTCCCGCCGGGCGGTCCGCCGTCCGCCGGAGCCGACCCCGTCGGCTGGGCCGACCGGGTGGCCGAGGTTCCGGAGACGGCACGGGCAGCGACCGTACGCACCCACGACCGCCGGCGTCCCCGCGGTCGCTCGGGGGACGGAGGAGCACAGCGGTTCCCGGCCCGATCCGCCTTGCGCGCCGCCGCACTGACGGTCGTGGCCTGTCCCGCTCGGCCCGCATGCGCGTCGCGGCCGAATCCGCGTGGGTGTCCGGGCGCGGGAATGCCTGCCGTGTCCTCACGGCTGTGCCGTCGTAGGGACCGGAACGACCGCCACCGGGCAGTGCGCACCATGCAGCAGCGCGCGGGTGACAGGACCGAGCCGCGGACCGGGCCCGCCTGCGCGGCGATGCGCGGCCACAACGACCACGTCGGCGGTACGCGTGGCCTCAAGAAGAACGTGGGGCGCCGTACCGTGGACGGTTTCGATGTCGGTCGCGACTTCCGGGTGGGCCTTGCCCAGCCGAGCGACCGTCCGGATCACTTCCGAGTGCCCCGTGAACACTCCCTCGGAACACTCGCCCGTCCGCTGCCTTCGGGGCGCGGTCGGCTGGGAGGTCCAGGCATGCAGGACGGTCAACGAGACGTGGCGGCGGTCGGCCTCGGCCAAAGCGAACGCCGCCGCCTCGGTGTCGGCGTCGCTTTCCAGGCCCAGCACCACGTGACCGTGTCCAGTGGGTCGCGCAGGTGACTCCCCGCGCACCACGAGCAGCGGACACGCCGAGTGCGCGGCCACATGGAGGCTCACCGAGCCCAGGAGCGCGCCCGTGACAGCGCCGTGCCCCCGCGTCCCGACCACGGCGAGACCCGCGTCGCGACTGCGGCGCACCAGCACTCCCCCGGCGTGCCGGTCGACCAGCGAGGTACTCACCCGCAGGCCCGGGCGCAGTTCGGCGGCGCGTGCGGCGGCCGACGCGAGCAACGCCTGCGCGACATGGTAGGGGCGGACCCCCTGGCGCGCGGCCTTGCGGTGGCCGCCCCAGGGCTGCCCGTGCAGGATCTCCAGCCGCACATCACGCCTGTCGGCCTCCGCCACCGCGGCGTCCAGCGCACGCCCGGAGGCCGGCGAGCCGTCCACCCCGACGACCACATGTCCGAACAACTCCGGGTTGGGCGGCGGCTCCCACCACGTGGAGCCCAAGTCCTGGTCCGGATCCGCGTCCATCGTGCCCCTCCTTCGCTCTCCAGGCGCGATGCTTCATCGGCCGTCGAGACCAGCGTGAACGCGGTGAGCCGGCGGCGCCCGGGGCCGGACGGCCCCCATGCACGGGCCGAAGCGCCCCGCGGCGCCTGCGGGACCGGATTCCGCGTCCGGCGGCCGCATCTGACGGCATGTCACATAGCCGTGTGGTCCCTCGTCCGTCGCCGGGTACACGAGGCTCAGCGGGCGGGGGCGTACCCCCGGCGGTTGCCTCGCCGACGAGGGCCTCGCAGGTCATCCCCGTCGAGCCCGGGTGGGGCGGGGGGACCGCCTGGCGGGCCCGGACTGCCGAGGGAGGCGATTCGGTGGCTCCGCCGATCTGGGACTGGACCTCGTGGACGTGGATGGGGTGGGCGTCCTCCGTGAAGTCGTGGATCTCCGAGACCTCGGTCCCTGCCGGCGCCGGGTTGTCCGTGGTGGGATCGTTCTGCCGCAGCGGGACCGGCTGACCGCGTCGGCCATGGAACCGAGCGGGAGCTGCCGCGGCCCGACGTGTGGAAGGATGCGTCCCCGCGACGTGCCGCTCGCCCGCTCATGGCCGATGACCATCCGCGGACCAGCCAACCGCTGCACCGCCTTGCCGGACAGCGCCGAACGGCCTCGATCGCACGACGCACCTCGGACGCCCGGGGGCCGTGTCCGGCACGTCAGCCCGGTTCCCTTCGCGGCGGAACGGCCTGGCCGGACAGATGGCCGGCGGATGAATCGACACCCGTGCCTGTGCCAACGCAGTCTCGCGATCGCCGCTGGTGTCCATCGGGACGGCCTCCGGCCACAGAGCCTCGTCGGGTGCCGTCGCAGCGGCAACGGCGGGCCCGGCGTCGGAAGCCCCGGGGCCTCGGGTCTCCAGCCGAGTGGCCCCAGCCGCGCTGGGAACGCCGCGGTGCAGAGGCACCAGATCCGCACTGGCTCGAACGGCTACGCAGGCAGCCGCTGCACTCGGCCTGCCGATGAACCCCGTCGCCCGGCCGACAGGACCGCGGCCGCCGACGGTGACATCCTCGACGGTAGGAGGTGCAGAGCCGTGAGCGAGAACCGCATACCCTCCCACGCGCCTATCGGCACGCCGAAACCTGAGCCGGGCGAGGTGGCTCGCCGTGTGACGCAGCGCTGCGCGATGCTGGGGATCAGCCGTGAGGAGGTGGCGCGTCGGGCAGGCATGTCCCCCCACTATCTGAAACTGCTGCAGGAAGCCGGTGCCGACTTCGATCCCGCCGGTCTGCTCCGGATTGCCGCGGCGCTGCGCACCACCCCTGGCGAACTGCTCGGGGGCGCCGCTGACCAGCCTCCGGGGCAGGGCCCCACCGCGTCTCATCCGGTTCTGCAAAAACTCGGTCCTGAGGAGTGCCGGGACAGGCTCGGCACGCACGGAATCGGCCGCGTCGCGATGGCCACTTCCGAGGGACCGGTGGTCCTGCCGGTCAATTACACCGTCCTCGCCGGCAGCATCGTCTACCGCACGGATCCCGACGCGGTGACGGCTGCCGCGCCGGGAACCGAGGTCGCCTTCGAGGTCGATCACGTCGACGAGGCGATGAGCTCGGGATGGAGCATCCTGACCGTCGGCAGGGCCGAGCACGTCGACGATCCCGGCGTCGTGCGGCAACTGTCCGAACAAGCGGCGACGGCCCCATGGGCCGGCGGGAAACGCGACCTGTGGGTCCGCATCAATCCCACGCGGGTGACTGGGCGAGTGATTCGAACCGCCTGATCGGCTCGACCTGACGACGCGGGGGAAACGGGGTACGCGGCCTCCCGGCTGGAACACGGCCGCTCCTGACCAGCGGAGTCGGCGGTCGGCGGCGACAATGCGGAGAGCCGTGGATCACAGGGCACGCGTCCGCTCAGGATCATCGGCCCGGAACACCCGTCGGAACGTCATCCCTGTCTCCCGGCTCCGCACTCCTCAGCGCATTCCATCGAGTACTTCGTCAGTCGACAGCAGCGCATGCGCAAAGAAGCGGTAGTTGATGATCGCCGCCTGGTAGCCGTCGCCCCAGACCGGGTGCCGGGGTCCGGCTGTGGCATCCCTGACCACGGCGACCTCGAATCCCTCCTCGACGAGGTGACGCAGGTGGGACTCGACGCACATGTTGGCCAGCATCCCGCCGAGAATGATTCTCTGCATTCCGCGCTTGCGCAGTTGCAGTACCAGGTCGTTGGTTTGCGGTCCGAATACCTTGTGCGGGCTGGCGACCACCGTTCTGCCGTCTTCGATATAGGGCTTGAAGCGGTCGAGCCAGTCTGCTCCGGAGTTCCGGAACCCGGTGAGATCGAGCTGTCCCGCCCGTGCGAACGTGTGGGTCTCGAGCTCGCTCGTCTCCAGCGGCCCGTTCATTCGCCACCCGTTGTCGGTCGGGTAGAAGTAGTGGGGCGAGATGAAGACCTCGTATCCGCCCGCCTTCGCCGCCTCGAAGATCCTCTCCATGTTCTCGACGGTCCGGTTCTCCGTGACGCTCGCTCCCACCACGTCCCAGTTCGCCCCGTGCTCGCTCAGCACGTCGTTCTGCGGGTCGATGAACACCACCGCCGTGTCGGCCTTCTTGATTTCCACGTGACGCTCCTCACGCGATCACACACCACTGGTGCGGGGTGACAATTGTTCGGTACAGCGGAGGTCTTTCCGAGGCACATTCCGGTGGTCCGGTGACGCGAGGTCTGTTCCCGAGCGGATGCGGCGGATTGCGTCGCCGATCGGCCGCACGCGAGTGCCGCGCTCACCTTCGGGGCCCGCGCCCCGAGGAGGCGCTGTCTCGACCGTTCGACCCTCCGCCCACTTTGCCCCATCGCGGGGCGTTCTGCATGGCCGAATGGCCGCACCTCGGTCGCCGCCCCTCCTCGACGCCCGTCATCCCGCCACGCGGCCTGCCCGTCGGACCTGCCAAGCCGGAGTCGAGGCGCGATCACTGAGGCGCGGTTTCAGGCGGGAGCGTTCCTTGTGCCGGGACGCGCGCCTCGCATGCCGTTCAAGCGGCTTGTGAGGCCGGCGCCCTCGCGGAACTCCCCCGGCGTGTCCGAAGCCAGGTCCTGACGCAGGGCGGCATCACCTCTCCCGCCGGCGGAGGACGCCATCGGAGTCCGGGCTTCAGAGGGGGCGGACCTTCGCCCCCTGCTCGGCGAGGACATCCCGCAGCATGTCGGCGATCGTGGTGCGGGCCAGTTGCTGCCGCATCTGCTGTTCCAGGCTGCTGTACACCTGTTGCAGGGCCGGTCGGATTCCGAAGCCGACCGGGCAGTCGGCGTTCGGCGGGGTGTGGTGCATCCCGAACGGGCCTTCACCCTCCACGGCGAGGTAGACCTCGAGCAGGGTGATCTCTTCGGGCTCCCGCTTCAGGATCCAGCCGGCCCCCACACCCCTTTTGGCCTCCACCAGTCCCGCCTTGCGGAGGTCGCCCAGGCATCGGCGGATCACCACGGGGTTGGTGTTGACACTTCCCGCGATGCGCTCCGAGGTGGCGACCTCGTTGTTCTGCCGGTCCAGAGACATCCAGGTCAGTACATGGGTCCCGATCGTCATTCTGCTGTTGGCACTCACCTTGGCCTCCTCTCCGGCCGTCCGGGGCCCTTGTCCACCCCGCTCCTCACGTTCCCGCATCGTAACATTCAAGGTTACATCGCCATGGCGCAGTCCCTCACCGGGCCGCGGCGCCGTGCACGTGGGCGATGCACGCGCCGTCACCGCCCGGAGGTCAGCCGAGCGGCAGGCGGGGGCGGATCTGAGTGGCCGCACTGAGCAGTGCGAGCGTGCTGCCGACGGCGAAGCCGGCCCACGTGCCGTATCCGTCGACGACGATGCCGCCGATGAACGACCCTGCGGCCAGTGCGATTTGGCATGCGCTGACCAGGAGCGCCATGCCGCTTTCGGGGGCTTCGGGGGTCGCGCGCAGAATCCAGGTCTGCAGCGCCAGGGGCACCGCACCGAATGCCGCTCCCCAGACCACGACGAGGGCGACCACCGCGGGTGCCGCGCCTGCCGCGGCGTTGAGGAGGGCGGCTGCGGCCGCGACCAGGACGGCCGAGACGACGTACACCGAGCGCAGACGGCGGCCGATCACCGCGCCGGCGGCGAAGTTGCCGGCCAGCCCCGCCAGACCGTAGGCCAGCAGGACCGCGGTCACGGCCGAGGACCCGAAGTGTGCCCGATCCTCCAGGTACGGCGTCACATAGGTGTAGGCGGCGAAGTGCCCGAAGAAGATCAGCACGGTGGCCAGCAGGGCGATACGGGCTGCGGGACTGCGCAGAGCGGAGGTGAGTGCGGCCAGGCGGATCGCCCCGGTGGGCGGCAGCGCGGGCAGCCTCACCGCCAGGGTGGCCAGGGCCAGGAGAGCGGCACCGGCGGCCACGACGAACGCGGTGCGCCACCCGGCAAGGTGGCCCACCAGCGCGCCGAGCGGCAGGCTGACCACCGTGCCGGCCGAGATTCCGGCGGTGATCAGTGATGTGGCCCGGTGGACGGCCCGGGCGGGCACCAGTCGCGCGGCGACACCGGCGCCCATGGCCCAGAATCCGCCCACGCCGACGCCGAGCAGCACCCGGGCGGTCGCCATCACGGCCATGTTGGGTGCCATGGCTGCCAGGGCGTTGGAGGCTGCGATGAACAGGGCGAGGACGATCAGGACTCTGCGCCGGTCCAGTCGCCCTGACGCCATCGTGACCAAGGGAGCCGTCACCGCGGCCATCAGACCGGGCACGACCACCACCAGGCCGACCGTCCCGATGGACACACGCAGGCTGGAGGAGATCACCGGCAGCAGCCCGATCGGCAGGAACTCCGACAGCACCAGGACAAAGGACATCAGCGCGACGGAGACGACGGCCGACCAGCCGCCTCGCGGAGAGCGCCCGCCTCCGACCACGCCATGTATCGACTCCGGCTGCTGGACGGCCGAAGCCGTGCGGGAAGGGTTACTCATGCTCTCTCTCCTGGAAGGGCCCGGGCCCCGTTGATGCGTCCCGCGTGAGACACGAAGGCTGCGCTTCGCAGAGACGGAAGCGGACAAGCGGTCACGCCGGTGTGACCTGAGAACGCGGGCGGGCGTTCGCACGGGCGACGTTCAGCCCGGACCGCCGCACGCTGATGTAACAAGGTATGTTACATCAGGCCGCGGCCGGTACCGGGGCGGCCGTCCCGGAGCGGGCCCACCGCCGGAGGGTGGGTTCGGCCGGGGGCCGCGAGCCGGGGGGGTTCCGGACGGGGGCCGCGCCGCCGCGACGCCGGTGGAGCCGCTGCTCCCGCCACCGCGGACGGGGCCGAAGCGCGGGCGGTGCGGGAAGCACACGTGACGACGCATCGTGGACGCGGTCTTCCACGCGGTGCAGACGGGCTGCCCGTGGCGGCAAGTGCGGTACGACGTCCCGCCCCGGCAGACCGTGCACTCGTACGTCGTACGTCGTACGCCGTACGCCGGCACGGCGAGCGCACAGGTCGGCAGGCTGTGGGGCGAAGCGGGCCACCGGCGCCCGCGCCGTAGCCGCGCATCGTCGTACCGACCGGCGCCCGGCACGACGTCCACGCGTCCACGCGTCCCCGGAGATCCCTCCCGGGTCTCGGCAAGAAACCGAACCGCGGGATCGGCATGCTCGGGACGCCGCTCAGTGTGCGCCGGCCCGTGAGGTGCCGGGGTACGAACCGCGGCGCTTCACGGCCGCGGGATCAGCGGGCCGCCCACGCCTCCAGCGCGGTCGTCACCGGCGCCCCCGTACGTGCCGACTCCTCGACGGCCAATGCCAGCAGATGGTCCTGGCAGCCCTCGGCCAGCGGATACGGTTCCGGGCCGGCGTCCCGGACCCATGCGCCCGTACGGCACAGCAGGTCCACCACCGCGAGGTCGTCCTCGGACAGGCTCGCGCCCAGGTAGTCGTTGCGCCACAGCACCCGTCCG
Source organism: Streptomyces sp. MI02-7b (assembly GCF_033793585.1). Lineage (NCBI taxonomy): Bacteria > Bacillati > Actinomycetota > Actinomycetes > Kitasatosporales > Streptomycetaceae > Streptomyces > Streptomyces sp. MI02-7b. The sequence goes on from NZ_JARAWX010000034.1 coordinate 45,743, forward strand.
TCGAACGAGATGTGGTGCACCTCCGCCCCTTCGAGGTTGAGGTCGGTGCCGGTACGGCGGCGCATCAGCGCCGACTCCACCGGCGTGCGCGGGTCGGCCATCCGCACCACCGTGTCGTCCACGATCTCGCCGAGCGAGCCGCGCACCACGATCCGGCGGGCGCGCAGCGGATTCCACCACTGGTTGTCCGTGAAGTCGTAGACGCCCGTGCGGGCCCCGCCGAAGTCCAGGAGAGCAAGGGTGGTGACGGCGTCCTTGGGCGTCAGGTCGTCCGACCAGCCGCCGGGCGTCAACGGGTCGGCGAGCGGGGCGGTGAACGCCCGGGCCGTCACCGTCACGGGCCCGCAACCGACGTCCAGCGTGTGCCGGATCAGCGACATCGCGTGGTACATGTGGGTCGAGGACACCTGGACGGACGTGACCTCGCCGATCGCCCCTTCCCGTACGAGGGCGATACGGGCGGCGTGGCCGGGCATCAGTGTGTACTGCTCCGCGATCTGGACGAGTGCGCCACCCCCGGCGCGCGTCGCGCCTCCCACGGCGTCCCACAACTCCCGCAGCCCGTTCACGTCGGGCGCCGGCGGCGTCTCCGCGAGGACCGGCACCTCCTGCTCGACGAGTTCCCGTACGACCTGGGGCGTGACCTCCCACGGCACCGACGGGATCACGAACTCCGGCTTGTTGCCGCACAGTTCGCCGACCGTCCGGAAGGCGGGCACCCCCCACTCGGCCTCCACCTGGGCGGCGCGTTCGGCCGAGCGCGTCACCACGCCCGCCACCGCCAGCCGTTCGGGCAGCGCCCTCGCCAGCCGGGCGAAGAACTCGGCCCGCCAGCCACTGCCCACGATGCCGAACCGCATGGGTGCTGCGCTCACGTGTCCGTTCCTTCCCACAGCCGGGCCGCGAGTCTAACCCGGCGACCTGTGCCGCACGCCGCCGGGCGACCGGCCGCCCGCAGTGCCCGCCGCCCGTCCGCCACTGTGGTCAGCTGCGCAAGTAGGAAGCCCCGTTGACGTCGATGACGGTGCCGCTGGCGAACACCGCCTCCGGCGAGGCCAGCCACAGCACCGCGGCCGCGACCTCCTCCGGGTGGGCCACCCGCCCGAACGGCGACTGCCGGCGCACCGCCTCGCCCTCCGGGCCGTCGAGGACCGAGCGGACCATGTCGGTGTCCACGAAACCCGGCGCCACCGTGGCCACGCTGATGTTCCGGCCGGCCAACGCCACGGCCATCGACTGCCCGAAGGCGTTCAGCGCCGCTTTGGACGCGCCGTACGCCGGGCAGTCGGGTTCGCCGCGGAACGCCCCGCGGCTGGACACGTTGACGACCGCACCGCCGCCCGCCGCCACCAGGTGCGGCACCGCGCAGAAGGTCGCGTTGGCCGCGCCGGTGAGATTGGTTGCCAGCGTCGCCGACCACACCGCCTGCCACTGTTCGTACGAGGTACTCAACGGCGGGTGCGCCAGGAACACGCCGGCGTTGTTGACCAGCACGTCCAGGCGCCCCAGATCCGAGGCGGCGGTGTCCACGGCACGCCGCACCGCCTCCGCGTCGGCCATGTCCGCCCGGACGGTGACGTGCCCCTGGCCCGGAAGCGACGCGGCCACCTGCTCGGCCTCCCGCACCGACCTGTTGCAGTGCACCGCGACCCGGTCCCCGGCCCGCGCGAACGCCTCGGCGACGGCCCGGCCGATGCCCCGGGACGCGCCCGTGACCAGCACTCCGCGGTTCACCCGGCCACCGCCGCGACGCCGTCGATCAGCCGCTGCACGTCCTCCTCGTCGACGTACGGGGCGAGCCCGGCACGCACCGCGCCGGTGTCGCCGAGCCCCAGCAGCCGCGATGCCTCCAGGGCGTAGAAGTTGCCCGCGGGGGCGTTCACACCGCGCCGTGCCAGCCGCTCGTAGACCTCCCGGCCGGGCACTCCCGCCACCGAGAAGAACACCGTCGGGGTACGGCGCGCCGGCGCGCCGTACAGCCGCACCCCGCCGATGCCCGACAGACCCTCCAGCAGCCGTTCCAGCAGCTTCTGCTCGTATGCCTCGACCGCTCGCATCGACTCCAGTACCCGGCTGCGCCGGTCGCCCGCCGAGGACGCCAGTGCGGCGATGTAGTCCACGGCGGTGGTGGTGCCGGCGAGCATCTCGTACGGCAGGGTGCCCAGTTCGAAGCGTTCCGGCACGTCGTCGGTGGACGGCAGCAGCTTGTCCGGGTGCAACTGCTCCCACCGTCCGGGATCGGCGACCACGACACCATGGTGGGGGCCGAAGAACTTGTAGGGCGAGCACGAGAAGAAGTCGGCGCCCAGGGTGGCCAGATCGACCGGCGCGTGCGGCGTCACGTGCACCCCGTCCACGTACAGCAGGGCTCCGGCCTCGTGGACGGCCGCGGCGATCGCCGCTATGTCGGGGCGGGTGCCCAGGACGTTCGACGCCCCGGTGACCGCCACCAGCCGGGTCCGGCCGGACAGCTGTTCCCGGACGGCGTCGACGCTCAACTCACCGCTCGCGGGATCGAACGCGGCCCACCGCACCGCCGCACCGGCGGATTCGGCCGCCTGGATCCACGGCCGGATGTTGGCGTCGTGGTCGAGGCGGGTGACGACCACCTCGTCACCGGCTGTCCACTGCCGCGCCAGGGCACGGGAGACGTCGTACGCCGCCTGCGTCGCCGACCGGGTGAAGACGACGCCGCGCGGCGCGCAGCCGAGCAGGTCCGCCATGGCCTGCCGCGCCTCTTTGACGACGTGCTCGGCACGGCGCTCGGCGGCTGTCACCGCGCCCCGGTTGGAGATGCCCGAGCACATCGCCGCGGCCATCGCCTCGGCGACCTTGCGGGGCACCTGTGAGCCGCCCGGCCCGTCGAAGTGGGCCACCTTTTCCTTCAGCGCGGGGAAGTCGTCACGGATTCGCAGGACATCGAGATGCATGCACCCATCCTGCCGGGGCGCGGACACCGCGCGCGCCGGGTCGCACGGAACGGATCCGGCCCCGCGGCAGCAGCCGTGGCAGCCGGCAGCACCGACGTCGCGATCGTGTCCGCATACAACCGCCAGGGCGAGTCCGGCGACCCGCCGGGTATCGGGGCGCGGACAGCCGCGTCGTCGCACGCGGCAAACCCGGCGACGTCGGCGATCGTCCCCGGGATACTGGTCGACCATGGATGAGGTCGAAGTCGTCGTCGCCCATTCCGAGCGCGCGACGCTGCGCGTGGGTGACGTGTTCTTGAAGGTGGACGCCGATCAGGCACGCATCGACGTCGAGGTCGAGGTGATGTCCCTCGCGCCGGTCCCGACCCCGGAAATCCTGTGGCGCAGGCCGCCCGTACTCGCGCTCGCCGCACTCCCCGGGACGACACTCGGGGTCCTCGGCGGGCCCGCGACCGGGTCGCGCGCGGCGTGGGCCGCGGCGGGCGCCGCCATCCGGAGGCTGCACGACGCCCCTCTGCCACCCCGGCCGGGCCGGGCCGGGCGGAGCATCGCCGCGCTGGCGGCGGAACTCGACGCCGAGTGCGCGTTGCTCGTGACCAGCGGCCTCCTGCCCGCCGACATGGTCACCCGCAACCGCCAGGTCGCCGAGGCCGCGCTCCGGCCGTGGACCGCGGCCTTCACGCACGGCGACCTGCAGATCGCGCACGTCTTCCTCGACGGCGACGAGGTCACGGGCATCATCGACTGGTCCGAGGCGGGCCAGGGTGACGCCCTGTACGACCTCGCCACCTTCACGCTCGGACACGAGGAGCACCTCGACGATCTCGTCGCCGGCTACGGCGCCGACATCGACCTCGACGTGATCCACGGGTGGTGGTCGTTGCGAAGCCTGCTGGTGATCCGCTGGCTGGCCGAGCACGGCTTCGACCCGTTCGCGCCGGGCTGCGAGGCCGACGTGCTCAGATCCCGGATGTGAGGTCGCGCGGGCCGGACTGCTGCGTATGCGTTCCGACGTATCCGAGCAGGCCGTTCGTCCGGGACGCCTCGCGGACGCGTGGTGGATGTGGTCGCGGATCTCCCGGCGGACGCGCTGGCGGCGGACCCGCTCCACCGGTCCCTGAGGCCGTCGACTCCCCCGGGCTCTGCCGCTCACTCCCTTCGCATGGCGCAGCACCCTGTCGACAGGCAGGGTGTGCGGCCCCACGGAGCAAGGCGTCCGATTTGTCACAAACGGGAGCCTTGGCCGGTCTTTCCATCACGTGCGGCGGATTTTCGGCCGCACCCTCCGCCCAACCCATCACACCCACACAAGGACGACGGTTCGATGACCACGAAGAGCTTCGACACTTTGACGCTCGGTAAACATTCGAACGGGCTCGACATGCCGGACACGGCACTCGCGATGCTCGATGAGCAGGGGACCGTCGTCGGATGGACACAGGCCGCCGAGCACCTCGTCGGACGTTCGGCCGAATCCGTCGTGGGGCGTTCGGCCGCACTTGTGCTGCCGTTGTTCGGCGAGCGGCAGAGCACCTCGGACTTCGTCAAGCACTGCCGCGCCCAGAACGGCTGGTCGGGGACCACAGCCGTGCGCCATCGCGACGGACGCGTCATGGAGGCGTGCTTGCGGATCACGATGCTGCGCGGCATGGCCGGAGCGGTGCGGTGGTTCGTCTCGCTGATCGACACCGGCACTCTCTCCGGGGACGCGATGAGCAGCCTGGTGAGTGGACCGCTCCTGGGCCGCGCACCGATCGGGGTCGCTGTGCGCGACCCGCAGCTGCGGTGCGTGTTCGCCAACGACGTGATGGCGGAGCATGACGGCATCCCTTGCGACAAGCGGCTCGGACGCCGCCTGACCGAGGTCGTTCCCGGTCCCAGGTCGGAGGCGCTCGAGGCCATGACGCAGCAGGTGCTGCAGAGCGGCACCACGAAGGTGCACGAGTACCGGACGTGGCTGCCGATGGGCAAGGGCCGGGGGTACCCGCTCGCGGCGTCGTTCCACTGCCTCCAGGGGGCCGACGGTGAATCGCTCGGGGTGTGTCTCGTCAGCGCCGACCTCGCCGAGAGCCGTCTGGCCAGGGAGCGCCTCGCCGCGGTGGGAGAGGCCGAAGCGCGGCTCGGCGGGACCCTGGATGTGATGCGGATCAGCCAGGAACTGGCCGACCTCGCGGTACCGCTGCTGGCCGACCTCGTCGCCGTGGATCTGGAGCAGTCGACGCCGTCCGGTGACCACTCCGCGGTCCGTGTGCCTTCGGCCGGCGGACACCGCCCGCCTCTGCGCCGTGCCGGGCATGCCTCGATCCACGCGGGAGTTCCGGAATCGCCGTGGGTGCGCGGGGGGCCGGTCACCGTGCCGCAGGCCTCGCCGTTCGCCGCGGTCCTGAGCACGGGCAGGTCGCACCTGGAACCGATGCTCGACAGGACACCGGGGATCTGGATGGATCAGGTTCCCGCGATCGGGGAGAAGGTCCGCTCCCACGGGGTGCACTCGCTGATGGTCGTCCCGATCCGTGCGCAGAACGCCCTGCTGGGTGTGGTGCTGTTCCTCCGCACCGAGGACCCCACGCCGTTCCACGAGGGTGACCTGCTGCTCGCCGAAGAACTGGTCCGGCGCGCCGTGCGGGCGCTGGACAACGCCCGCCGGTACGCGCGCGAGCAGACCGCGGCCCTGACCCTGCAGCGCAACCTGCTCCCCCGCCGGTTGCGAGGTGGCACCGCCGTCGAGACGGCCTCGCGCTACCTGCCGGCCGACGTGGAACACGGCGTGGGTGGCGACTGGTTCGACGTGATCCCGCTGTCCGGAGCGCGCGTCGCCCTGGTCGTCGGCGACGTCGTCGGGCACGGCCTCCACGCCGCGGCGACGATGGGCACGCTGCGCGCCGCCGTCCGCACCCTGGCCGATCTGGAACTGCCACCGGCCGAGCTGCTGTCCCGCCTCGACAACACGCTCCAGCGACTGGTCGAGGAGGACCCCGAGCCCGCGGACGGCACGGCGGCGGTCGTGGGGGCCACCTGTCTGTACGCCGTCTACGACCCGGCCACCCGCGTGTGCACCATGGCCAGGGCCGGGCATCCCCCGCCCGCGATCATCGACCCGCAGGGCCGGGTCGCCTTCCCGGATCTGCCCACCGGAGCCCCGCTCGGCCTCGGCCTCGGCCTCGGGGACCCCTTCCAGTCGGTGGAGCTGGAACTCCCCGAAGGAAGCCTCATCGCCTTCTACACCGACGGCCTGGTCGAGTCCCGCGACCACGACATCGACGACGGGATGAACAGCCTGGGCGCTGCCCTCGCCGAGCCGGACCAGGCCCTGGAAGACCTCTGCGACCGCGCGACGGAGTCGTTCCTGGAGCAGACGTCGTGCGACGACGTCACCCTGCTCCTGGTGCGCACCTGCTCACTCGGCGCCAACCGGGCCGCCTCCTGGACGCTGCCCAGCGACGAATGCGCCTCGGGCAAGGCACGGCAGTTGGTGACCGGTCAGCTCCGCACATGGGGTCTCGACGCCCTCGCCGACTCGACAGAGCTGATCGTCAGCGAGCTCGTCACCAACGCCGTACGCCACGGAACCGGCACCGTCACCCTGTGCTTGAAACAACACAACGCCCTGACCTGCGAAGTGTCCGACACCAACGTCTGCGTCCCCCAGTTGCGCAGCGCGGGCATCACCGACGAGAACGGCCGCGGCCTGTTCCTGGTCGCCCAGCTCTCCCGGCGCTGGGGATCGCGGCCGGCGCCGGAAGGCAAGGTCGTCTGGGCCGAACAAGAACTGCCCGGCACCTCCCGCACCCGATCACGCCCGTTGCAGGCCGCCTAAGGGCCCGTCCAGCGGATCTTTCGGCTCGGCATGCTTGGCACGACCTCGTGGCCGAATCCCCAGCGAAGGCTGACGCTCCCGGCGTTGGGCCGCGCCAAGGTTGGGTTCACGCGAGCGACGGCCACCGATCAGCAGCCCACTCCAGCCATCCCGACCATCCAGGAGGCGGACCCGCGATCTCGTGCCCGCCGAGTTCGGTGGCGTCGGGCTCCTCGAAGAGCGTTCTCCAGTGCACGAGGTCTGCTTCGCTCATCGGGAAGGTCTGATCCGGGGCGGTCAACTGGCGTTGGGCGATTCGAGCACGTTGAGTCTCACGGTCCACCGGCACGTACACAAGGCGACAGGCTGCCCCGACAGACTCCGCCAACCAGCGGATCGCGGACCTCTCGTCACGGGACCAGCATCCGAAATCCAGGACCACGTTGGTTCGAAGTCTCAGCGCCTCAAGACCGAGCCAGAGCAGCCGCCCTTCCAGCACATCGCGCTTCCCATCCGCCTCCGACTCGCCGAACAGCGGAATCATCCACTCATCCGGCGTCAGCCGCAGGGCGCTGTGCTCCTCGGCGAGTTGCCGAGCCCTCGTGGTCTTTCCGGCCCCGGGCAGGCCGATCGTCAGGAACAACGTGGTCACATCCTGATCGCATCAGGAGGACCAAGTACAGGGCAACTGCTTTTCTGCCGGGATCGCCGGCCCGCGCCGCGGCCGGGCAGCGCAATGACACACAGTGGTGGTGACGCACGCGTCCCAGGCGATCCGAAGGGCCCGATGCGATGGATCCTCGCGTGAATCCGGTTCCCGTAGACCAGGGCGGCACAGCCGTGTTCCCGGTCCTTCGACACCGGGACACCGCTGTCGCACCGGCTGAACTCGTCGAGATACCCGTCACCGGACAGCTCCCGCAGGGTGATCCTCTCCATCCGCACGTCCTCAGGGCCGTCGAGGAAGACCATGAGCTGCGGCACCCCCCTGCGGCGCGGCCAGTGGGCGGGGAGGCCCCGGCAGACGCAGTCCAGCACACGCGGGACGTCCGCCCGCACCGCGGGATCCAGCGACTGGAGTCCTCTCCGCGTGTATGCGCCGGCATCGTTCACCGCTCAAGCGTCCATGAGTGGAACCAGCCGCTCAACCCTGGGCTCAGCGGCCCGCGCTTCGGCTCTGGGCGCGCGGTCGCGTGCCAAAGGCGCCCGCTGGCCGATCAGTTGAGCGGCAGCACCGTCCCGGTGTCCGGTTCGGTCCGATCGCTCCGCAGGCGGACGGACGGGCGGGCGAGCGGACCGACGGTGTTCCTACGCGCCGTCAGCCCCGCCGAAAGGCGACCCGTGAGCGGCACGTGAAAGTCCGTCCCACTTCCGCCAGCCGTCGAGGCGGCTCGCGTACTCCTCGCGCACCTCGTCCAGGCCTCCGATGCCGAACAGAACCCGCAGCGGCGGTTCGGCGGCGTCGGCGAGTTCGAGCACCGCACGGCCCGAGGCCGCTACGTCGCCCGGGACGATGTGCGCGGCGCCGGCGAAGAGCGCCTGGCGGGCGTGGGTATAGGCGTCGTCCTTTCGGGCCTGGGGCGAGGAGGCCATCAGGCCGGTGTGGAAGACGACCGGCTCGATGAGCGTCACGTGAATGCCGTAGGGAGCGACCTCCGCCGCGAGCGACTGGCTGACGGCCTCCAGCGCCCACTTCGACGCGTGGTAGAGGCCGAGCGCCGGGTAGGCGACGACACCGCCGAGCGAGGAAACCTGGAGGATGCGGCCCCCACCGCGGGCGCGCATGCCCGGCAGGACGGCACGGGTGGCCCACAGCGCGCCGAAGTAGTTCGTGTCCATCTGCTCACGGGCCTGCTGGTCCGTGGCTTCCTCCACGGCCCCGACGAGCATGTGCCCGGCGTTGTTGACCAGCACGTCGATGCCGCCGAAGTGTGCCTCGGCGGCTGCCACGGCTTCGCGTACGGCCGCCGCGTCCGCGACGTCGAACCCCAGCGGCAGAACCTGGTCACCGTACGCATCGACGAGCGGCTTCAGCGACGCGGCGTCCCGGGCCGTCGCCGCGAGCCGGTCGCCGCGCTCCAGTACGGCCCGTGCCCACTGAGCGCCCAGTCCACGGGACGCCCCGGTCAGGAACCAGGTCCTCGGGCGGTGATCGGTCATGACGGTACTCCTCTGTCGTCGTACGTGGCGGAAGGGTCGGTGGTCCGGCCCTTCCCGCACCACTGTCCGCAGTCGGCAGCCGCGCAGGCAGAGCGGGCTTTTCCAGGGACCGGCCGTCCCTGGCTGACCGATGGCTCCCGAGTGACACTGGGGCCCATGGACTCCGGACAGCTCTCCCACTTCCTGAGGGTGCGGCGCGAGGCGCTCACACCGGGCGAGGTGGGGGTCGTCTCCTCGACGCGACGGCGCACGCCCGGCCTGCGCCGGGAGGAGGTCGCCGTACGCGCGGGCATCTCCACCGACTACTACACGCGCCTGGAGCAGGCCCGCGCCCCGCAGCCGTCACCGTCGGTGCTGCGCGGACTGACACGGGCGCTGCGGCTGACCCTGGACGAGCGGGACCACCTCTTCCGGCTCGCCGGGTACACCGCGCCTGACCGGCTCTCCCCCGACGACCACGTCTCCCCGGTACTCCTCGGCCTTCTGGACCGCCTGCACGACATGCCGGCGCAGGTGATGACCGACCTCGGCGAGACCCTGGCGCAGAACACGCTCGCCACCGCGGTCTTCGGCGACCACACTCGACTCGACGGGCCGGAACGCAGCGCCGTGTACCGATGGTTCACCTCACCCGACGCCCGAGCGGCCTATCCGCCCGAGGACAGGACAGAGGAGTCACGCACGCTGGTGGCCGACTTGCGCGCCGCGACGGTCCGGCGGGGCGATGCGCGGGCACGGGCGCTGGTGGACCGCCTGCTGCGGGACAGCACAGAGTTCGCCGCCTTGTGGTCCGCACACGAAGTCGCCGTCCTGCGCAGCCGCCGCAAGCGCATCCAGCACCCCGAAACGGGCCTCCTCCAACTCGACTGCCAGGCGCTCCTGGAGGAAGACCGGTCGCAGATCCTGGCGCTCTTCGTTCCCGTGCCCGGTACGGACACGGCCGACCGCCTCGCGCTTCTCGGCCTCCTCCGCGCCGGCCAGGACCACTGACGACCGGCTGATCGGCTTCCGCGCGAGCCCGGCGTCCGGCCCCCGATCGGGCAGGGCGCGCAGCCGCGCGACGACGATCACACCCGGTTGCGGGCGGCCGGAGGGGACGTCACGCCCCGCAGAAGTCCCGCAGCGCCCGGGAGGTGAACTCCGGATCGTCGCCGGCACCAGCGAGCCACTGCAGGGCCGGCGCAAGGCGCCGGTCAGGACGCGGGGACGGTCATACGGGCACGACGTACGGGAAGCGGTCGGTGCGCAGGTGCTCGGCGACGGACGGCTTGAGTCCGGCCGGCACAGCGGTGCCGGTGACGAGCGACAGCATCGCCTCAGGCGCGTTGTCGGCCAGGGTGCGGCCGTTGCGGGCGGCGAAGCCGTACGAAGCGGGCGTCCCGACGACGTAGGGCAGCATATCGGGGAACAGCTGCCCGGCCACGGTGCGGCCGTAGCCCTCGGGGTCGGCACAGGTTCCGGTGGCCGCGACAACAGCCGCGACCTGTCCGGCAACGGCTTCACCGACGGCGGCCCGGTCCTGCGAGGGGTGCCGGGCGTTGGCGGGGTTGCTGAAGTCGGTGTCGCCGGGCCAGAAGATCGGCCACATCATCGGGTGCCCGCCGCGGTTGATCTGCCGCCATCCACCGGCGTCCGTGGCCAGTTTCGTCGCGCACCATACGCCCGTGCGGGCCCCGGGCCTCAGCTGCGCGTGCTCGTGCGGAATCTCGAGCACGATCGATTCCACGGTGGTGCCGGCGAAGCTGTTCCGCGCCTCCTGCGGGCGCCAGTCCGAGAGGTCCGCTGCCGTCCCCTTCGCCACCGCCCCGTTGACGACGGCCAGCAGGGACAGGTCGATGTAGAAGGAGTCCGAGACGCGCCCGGCCCAGATGCGGGTGCCGTCGGCGGCAGCCGACTCACCGGTGCGGCCTTCCAGCACCAGGTCGCCGTCCGCGGCGTCCTCGCGCGCGGCGTCGCCGGTCAGGACGTGCAGCCGCAGGTTCTGCCTGCCGTCCGGGCCGGGTTCGTCGAAGGAGACCCGATAGGTCAGGGTCTCGAATTCGGCGCCGTCGAAGTGAACCTTGAATTCGTACCGTGCTTCAGGGTGGAACCCGGGCTCGGCGTAGACGCCGGTGATGTCGGAGTTGACGTCCATGACGAACACCGTGCTGCGCCCACCGGGAAAGACGTACAGGTCGTCGATGAACAGCTGGCCGTTCTGGGCCGCCAGCGGAGTGTCGAGATGGTGCGACATGGTCGGTCCTCAATTCTCTCGGCGTTCTTCGAGGAAAGAGTGTCGGGTGAATCCGTATGCCCTTCACTGTTCGGATCGCCGTGGTGCCGGGCGTTTTCCGGACTTCTTCATCCTCGCCGGGCGGGCACCCGCCCGGTACCTCCACATCGGGAATGCCCTCATAAACTGAGGTTATGAGCACGTCGCCTCCCGACCTCGACAGTCTCCTGTTGCTGACGCTGGTCGCCGAGCTCGGCAGCCTGGGTCGGGCCGCCGGGCGGATGGGGATCAGCCAGCCCGCAGCGAGCAAGCGCCTGACCCAGCTCGAGCTGCGTCTGGGGCTGACACTGGTGAACCGCGACACCCGCGGCTCCGCGCTGACCGTGGAGGGCAAGGCGGTGTGCCAATGGGCGGGGAGGGTGCTCGCCGAAGTGGACTCGCTGATGGTGGGTGTCGCGGCACTGCGCGGCGACCATGCACTCGACCTGCATCTCGCGGCCAGCATGACGCTGGCCGAGCACTTCGTACCGCGATGGATCGGCACGCTGCAGCGGGGATCGCCCGATGTCTACGTCAGCCTCAAGGTGACCAATTCCGAACAGGTCGCCGCGCTCGCCACGAGTGGTCGGATCAGCCTGGGGTTCATCGAGGCGCCCACCGTGCCGACCGGGCTCAGCTCGCGGCAGGTGGGCGCCGACCGGCTGGTCGTCGTGGTCGCGCCGCAGCATCCCTGGGCACGACGGCGGGAGCCGGTGGGACTGGCCGAGCTGGCCCGCACCCGCCTGATCGTCCGCGAGCCCGGTTCGGGCACACGGGAGACGATCGAGCGTGTACTCGCCGGCGCGGGGGCCGAGCCGGCCAGACCTCTGATGGTGCTGGACGCCAACGTGGCGGTGCGAAGGGCTGTCGCCGAAGGCGCCGGCCCGGCGGTGCTCAGCGCGGTGAGTGTCCGGGACGACCTGGCCGAGGGGCGCATCGCGGAAGTCCCGGTGACAGGAGCCGACCTGCGCCGCCGACTGCGCGCCGTGTGGCCGAAGGACCGCCCCTTGACCGGCGCGGTCGAAGAACTGCTCCGGATCGCGGCGCGCACCCGCCGCGGGGATCGCTGAAGCCTGAAGGGGTCATTGCCGCGCAGGACACCGCGGACACCCGCCCGCTGACCCCGGAAACCGACCCCCGCCACCCGGCGAACTCCACAGCGCCGGCACGGTGCAGGAGGTCACTGCGTCGCCAGGTGGGAGAGGGCGTTCGGGCCGGACGCCGCCCTCGACAGCACCGCGTCGGCGATGGACCGTGCCGTCAGTCCGGCCTCGGCCAGCACCTCCGCGCGAGTGCCCTGCCCGGGGAAGCCGTCGGCCACTCCCAGCACGTGGACGTCGGCGGCGATCCCCGCGTCGGACAACTCCTGGAGGAGGGTGGTTCCGACGCCGCCGGTACGCAGCCCGTCCTCGACGGTCACCACCTGCCGGTGCAGGGCGGCCAGCCGCAACAGCTCCCGCGGCAGGGGCTTGACCCAACGGGGGTCCACCACGGTGGTCTCCAGGCCTTGACGGGAGCAGAGTTCCGCGGCTTCCAGCGCGGTACGCGCCATCGTTCCCACGGCGACCACGAGGACCCCGGCGCCCGACTCCCGCAGCACGTCGACCCCGTCCGAGCGGCGTACCGCCGGCACGGCCGTACCCACCGGGCCGCGAGGGAAGCGGATCGCCGTCGGGGCGTCCTGGATCGCCAGTGCTTCGCCCAACTCCTCGCGCAGCGACGGAAGGTCACGGGGTGCCGCCATTCGCAGGCCGGGCACCGCCTGGAGCAGCGCCAAGTCCCACATTCCGTTGTGGCTCGGACCGTCGTCCCCGGTCACGCCGGCCCGGTCGATCGCGATCGTGACCCCGAGCCCGTGCAGCGCGAGGTCCATCAGCACCTGGTCGATGGCCCGGTTGAGGAAGGTCCCGTACAGAGCGACCACGGGATGCAGCCCGCTCATGGCCAGTCCCGCGGCCGAGCCGACCGCGTGCTGCTCGGCGATGCCGACGTCGAAGAAGCGTGTGGGGTACTCCGCCGCGAAGCCGGTGAGACCGACCGATCCGGGCATGGCGGCCGTGATCGCGACCACGTCCTCGCGCTCGGCGGCGATCGCGGCCAGCTCCTGCCCGAACGCGGCGGACCAGGTGAGCCCGCCCGGGCGCAGCGGGCTGCCCGTGACCGGGTCGATGGCGCCGATCCCGTGGAAGTGGTCCGTCTGATCCTGCTCGGCCGGCGGATATCCCTGTCCCTTGCGGGTGACGCAGTGGACGATCACCGGGCCGGGGCCGCTCTTGGCGCGTTCGAGCGCCTCCTCCAGGGCTGAGATGTCGTGGCCGTCCACGGGGCCGAGGTACTTCAACCCCAGGTCCTCGAACAGCGCCTGGGGTGCGAGCGCGTCCTTGATCCCCCGCTTGGCCGCGTGCAGGGCCCGGTAGACGGTGTGCCCTGCGGGCCCGGCGCTGTCGAGGGTGTGCTTCCCCCAGTCCAGCACCCGTTCGTAGCCCGCGTGCGTGCGGAGCGCCGACAGGTGCCGTGCCAGTCCGCCGACCGTCGGCGCGTACGACCGTCCGTTGTCGTTGACGACGATCACGACCGGGCGATCGGGCGCCGCCGCGATGTTGTTGAGCGCTTCCCAGGCGGCCCCGCCGGTCAGGGCACCGTCGCCCACGACGGCCACGATGTGGTGGTCCGGACCGTCCTTCACATAGCGGGCCTTGGCCATGCCGTCGGCGTACGAGAGTGCCATGGAGGCATGCGAGTGCTCGATGTGGTCGTGCGCGGACTCGGCGCGGCTGGGATAGCCGGACATCCCGCCCCGGCGGCGGAGGCCGGCGAACTCGGCGGCCCTGCCGGTGACCAGCTTGTGGACGTAGGCCTGGTGGCCGACGTCCCAGAGCAGGATGTCCCGGGGCGACTCGAACGCGCGGTGCAGGGCCAGGGTCAGCTCGACCACGCCCAGGTTCGGTCCGAGGTGGCCGCCGGTCTCGGACACGTTCCGTACGAGGAAGCCGCGGATCTCCTCGGCGAGGGCGTCGAGTTGCCTGGGGCTCAGACCGCGCAGGTCCGCGGGCTCGTTGATGCGTTCCAGCAGGGGCATTCGGTTGTTCTCCTTGCCGAGTTCGGGATCCGCCGGGCCGGCCGTCAGTGCCGGGAGGCGGAGGCCATGGCGAGGATGGGGGTGAGGCTGAGGGCGAGCGGCCGCAGCCGGCGCGCGCCGATGCCTGGGCCGGCCGGTGCGGGAGGGCTCTGCGTGCTCATGCTGGTGGTTCCTGCCGATCGAGGGCGACCCGGGTACCGGGGAGGGCGGGGTTCCCGAGCCGCACCGGTGCGAGAATACCCATTCTCACTGTCGCCTGTAGTCTAGAGAACGCCTGTTCTCACCAGCAAGAGGGGTCCCGTGCCATCGACGACAGCGGCCCAGGAGGTCATGCGCGGGCAGTTGCTCGACGCGGCCGAGCAGGTCTTCTATGCGCGCGGCATCCAGGCCGTGAACATGAGTGAGGTCCGCGCCGCGGCCGACCTCCCGCTGAAGCGCATGTACCAGCTGTTCCCCAGCAAGGACGACCTCGTCGTCGCGTTCCTGCGGCGACGCCACGACCGCATGATGGCCGCCATCGAAGACCGCGTCGCGGATGTCGACCAGCCGCGTCCGCGGGTGCTGGCGATCTTCGACTACCTCGACGAGTGGTTCCACGAACCGGACTTCCGCGGCTGTCCGTGGATGAACGTGTACGGGGAACTCGGGCCCACCAACGCGGTCGTGGCGGCCGAAGTGCACCACCATCAACGGGCGTTCCGCGCCCTGGTCACCGGCATCGTCGCCGCATCCGGCTACTCCCCCGCGGTCGCGAACGCCGTCTACCTCCTGGTGGAGGGCGCCGTGGCGACGGCGGCCGTGCAGCACAGCGCCGCTCCGGCCCGCGAGGCACGGTGCGGCGCCCGGATGCTGCTGGCGAACGGGGCGGGATCCGGAAGGTGAACCGAACGCGGCGCTTCCAGCGCCGGCGGCGGCAGGTGCTCGCGCATCCAACGCCGGTTCACCCGCGCCACGGCGGGCCGGCGGTTCCCGCGCGGACATCCCGGCCACGCGCCGGACGTCCTGCTTCCGCCCGCGATTGGTTTCTCACCTGCGCGGCAGCCACGGCACGCTAATTTGGGGCATCCCGAAGCAGAGGAGTGCCCCGTGGGCAAGGTGGTCATGTACAGCTCGGTGTCGGTGGACGGCTTCGTCGCGGACGAGGATGACCAGCCCGGACCGCTGTTCGACTGGTTGTCCAGTGGTGACGTCCCGCTGGACGAGAGCGGCGTACTCACGGTGTCACAGACGTCCTACGACTACACCCGGCCGTACTGGGACCGGATCGGGGTCACGATCGTCGGCCGCCACGTCTTCGACCTGACGGACGGCTGGGACGGGAAACCGCCGGGAGGGATCGACCACGTGGTCGTCGTGACGCACCGGCCGGAGCCCGAGGGCTGGGACCCCGGGGCGCCGTTTCACTTCGTCGACGGCGTCGAGGCAGCCGTGGCCAAGGCGCAGGAGCTCGCCGGTGACCGCATCGTCGAGGTCGCCGCCGGCGACGTCGGTGGCCAGGTGCTTGCCGCGGGCCTGATCGACGAGGTGCGCATGGACGTCGTACCCGTCGTGTTCGGGTCCGGCAAGCGCTACTTCGGGTCGGCCGACGCGCAGCACCTGTTGGAGGATCCTGACGTGGTGATTCAGGGCAACCGGGTGCTTCACCTGCGCTATCGGGTGCGCCGTTGACCTGTCCGAGCGGGTGCGCGAAGCAGTCCACCGCGGACGGTGACACACGAACGGGGCTGCCTTCGGCTCGTTCGCCGAACTGCTCGGCCGTGCCCGCCTCGACACCACCCGCCGGTGCACCCCCCGCCCACCCGCCGATCAATGGGGCACCGCCGACCTGGGCGCACTCAATCGGGCGCTTGCTCCGGCAGAAGTTCGCCGGGTTCACCACCGACTACCCCACGCTGCCGCATCGGCACACCCCCGCGCACAATTCGATCTTCGGCCGTGAGTCGATCGGCTTCGGCGCCTCCCCGGCCGACCGCGCCAAGTCCACCGAGCAGGTGCCCACCGAGCAGAAGTCCTCCTCGACACCGATCCCGGCACTGCTACGAGCACGGTGGGACGGTGGACGGCCAGGAAACCTCGCGCCCCCGGCTCACCCGTTTCGACGTAGCCGACGAAGGAGCGCTCACCTGTACTCGAAGCACCAACTCCCCGGCCGAGCTGAGGCTTCCCACATTGCGCGACGCCCGTACCGCAGGCGTCGCTACCGTCCTGACGTGAACGAATCACTCTCATACGAAAGTTTGCTCGCCGGAGCGAAGAAGTTGCCGCACCGGCGCTACAAGCGCATGGCCGGGTCGAAGAGGTGTTCGTCCTGCACACCGGCATCAGGATCGACGTACGCCACCGCCACCCACCTCTGACAGTCCGCCGAAGCCCCGGCCACCCTGCCGGTGCCTTCGCATGTCCAGACCCTCGATGGATTGCCCTGTGCTCAAGCGGTCGTGGATCACTCGCACGGCACTTGCCGCCGCAGCCGGCCCCCAGGAATTCCGGGGGCGCCCGGCTGTTCCGGCACGACAGGCCCCCGTAACGTCCGTTCACGGACGATTCACCGGTGCGCGACGCCGTACGGGGGCAGGCGGCCCGGCCGTGGCACGCCCGGGCAGATCTCAGGAGAGCGGCCAGTTGCGCAGCAAGGCGTCGGCCATCTCCTGGAGCTCGTCGCGGCCGACACCGCTCGCGGCCTGCACGGCGAGGCCGTAGGCGAAGGTGGTGAGGTAGCGGGCCAGTAGCCCCGGATCGGCCTGCGGAGGCAGGTCGCCCTCGTCGATCGCTCGCTGGAACCGCTCCCGGACGCAGGAGTAGCCGTTGTTGCGCCAGGCGACGAGGAGGTCACGGACTTCCTGCCCGGAGTCGCTGGTGGTCAGGGCGCCCTGGACGCCCAGGCACCCATGGGGGTGGGCCGGGCGGGTGGTGGTGCGAACGGTGCCGGCCAGGATCGCGGTGGCCACGGCGTGGGCGGTCGGCTCCTCCATGGCCCGGGCCAGGTAGGCGCTCGGGCCCTCGGTGTAGCGCTCCAGGACCTTGCGGAACAGCTGCTGCTTGTTGCCGAAGGCTGCGTACATGCTGGTCGTGGAGATGCCCATCGCGCTCGTCAGGCCGGACGTGCTGGCGCCCTCGTAGCCGTGCCTCCAGAAGACCAGCATGGCCCGCTCGAGAGCTTCGTCCGCGTCGAATCCTCGCGGTCGGCCGATCGGGCCGCTCTGTCTCGTCTCCACCCCCGCAGCCTACCGCTTCTGCAGCGATCACTGCGGAAGTGCTAACGTTCGACTTCGGCAGCGATCGCTACAGAAATCGAGGAGGGCTGCCCCCATGGCACTGCCCGGGAGGCCATGGAGGGCGTCCCGTCTCACCCGGCGTCCGGTCGCGGCTCCCGTCGGGAACCGCTCCACAGAAGGGCCATCCCATGTCCGACAGCGATCTGCGCGCGTTCTACCTGCGCTACATCGAGGCGCTCAACGCACACGAGTTCGACGGTATGGACGAGTTCATCGACGACCGCACCACCCTGAACGGCGAGCCGGCCACCCGGGACGATCTCATCGCGGTTCAACGGCATGACGTGGACGCGGTTCCGGACCTCCACTGGGAGCTCAAGGAACTGCTCTTCGACGGTGACCGGCTGGCCGCCCGTCTGGTCAACACGGGTACGCCGGTGAAGGAATGGCTCGGCGTGACTCCCACCGGCGCCTCGTTCGAGATCGTCGAATACGCCGTCTACCAGGTCCGCAACGGACGGTTCGTGCACATGACCGCCCTGCACGACGCCGGCGGACTTCTCCGGCAGCTGACCGGCTGACCCGCGGAACCGGTGCCGGCAACGCAAAGACCCGTCCGAACATCACCAAGCGGTCCGCTCGGGCCGCATGACTCGTGAGGAAACGCATGACCGTCACACTGATCACCGGGGCCAACAAGGGCATCGGCTTCGAGACAGCCAGGCAGCTTCTGGCGTTGGGGCACGTTGTCTACATCGGCGCTCGCGACGTCGAACGAGGCGAGAAGGCCGCGGCCGCGCTCGGCGCACGCTTCGTGCGGCTCGATGTGACCGACGACGCGTCGGTCGGCACCGCGCTGGCGACGATCGACTCGGCCGAGGGGCGGCTCGACGTCCTGGTGAACAACGCGGGCATCCTGGGGCACGGAGTCACCGACGGCCCCACGGCGCTGCGGGCCTTCGACACCAACGCGGTGGGCGTCGTGCGCGTCACGGAAGCGGCGCTGCCCCTGCTGCGCAAGTCCTCGAACCCGACCGTGGTCACCGTTTCGAGCAGTGCCGGGTCCTTCTGGGCGGTGACCAATCCGGACCGGCCCGAGTTCAACCTGCCGTTGGCGCTCTACTCCGCGTCCAAGGCCGCGGCCACCATGCTCACGGTGCAGTACGCCAAATCCCAGCCGGGCATCAAGTTCAACGCGGTCGAGCCCGGCACCACCGCGACCGACCTGACCGCGGCGTTCGGAATCGGAAGGACGCCGGAGGAGAGCGCCAGGGTCGTCGTACGTCTGGCAACTCTCGACGCGGACGGGCCGACGGGAACGTTCCAGGACGAGAACGGGGACGTTCCCTGGTAGACGAGGGCGACGCCGGGGGCGGCCCGGACGCGGCCGCCCCCGGCCGTTCCGATCTCGACGCCGACGCCGGACATCGGCGTCGGAGCTGGGTACGAGCCGGGCGAAGGGTGAGTACGCGTACTCATGTGAGCATCGGTCAGCTCCCTCCACGATGCCTGCATGCCATCGACATCTCTCGCAAAGCCACTGCTGGTGGTGACCGCACTCACTTGCGTGATCCTGTCCGGTTGCGCCGCCCGGACCACCGCCACCGTTCAGACCGCCGCAGACCACGCCGTCTCCCCCGCACCCCGGCAGGACGCCCTGTCCGGCGACGATGATGCCCAGATGCGCTTCCTCGCGCTGATCACCCGCGTCGCGCAAGGCTGCGCACCGGGCGCCGCCGGCAACAAGGGCGGCGACACCCCGCCCGAACCCGAGGACGTGTTGGGTGGGCGGGATGAGCCCACGCCGGTGTACGGCCCGGGCGAGACCCCGCCGGGGGTCCCCGACGCCGTGGGGGACATACCGGTACCCCTCGATGATCCCGGGCCGCCGGAGGCGACCCCCGACTCCACTCAACCCGAGCCGGCCCAGGAAGTGACGCTGACCGGCATCGAGAAGTGCGAGGGCGACGAGCACGCCGAGCGCGTGACCGAGGCGTTCGAGAACACCAGGACGACCGCCTATCAGGCACTTGAGCAGAAGCTGGCGGACCTGGATTACCCGGCGTCACAGATCCGCCGGATGCCGGATCCCGCGGGCGCGCCCCGGGCAAGGATCGATCTGCGCTTCATGGGAGGCCACTTGGCCCTTGAGATCACCGCCGCCGGCAGGGGGGTGACGGTCGAAGCGTTCGGGGTTCCCGAGACGGAGACCGTGGAGGTGACCGACGTGAAACGAAAGCCGGGGCCGGACGCGCCTACGGCCTGACCGGATCACTCGGAACGCGCACAGAAGTGCCCTCCACAGCTCCGGACTCCTGCTGTCCCGCGACGATGAGTACGGTCATACCGGTATCGGTCCAGGTCTCGTGCTCCTCGCCCGCGGCCCAACAGGCGGCTTGCCCTCTCGTCAGGGCCTCGGGTTCACCGTCCGCGCCGCTGGCCCACCCCTGGCCCTCCGTGACGAGGAGGACCTGCGGCACCGGCGCCGCGTGCCGCCCAAGGCGTCCACCTGGCGCCACATGCATGATGTTCACGTCAGCGGAACCGCCCCCGCCGTGAACAAGGACCCGTCGGACACCTCGGCTGCCGTAGGCGGTCGTCTCCGAGCCGGTGATCTCGTCGATGGTGAGGATCTTCATGCAAGGCATTCTGGGTGGAGCCTGCCGCACCCGGGAACCGCGGGTCGGGAAATCCGTTCGGGCCGGACGGACTCGTCGGTCACGGGGACGTGACGGCCTGCGACGTCCGTCACGGCCGGGCGCCAGGGCGAGTGCCGGCACCCGAGCCGGTTGGTCGTGGATCTCACCGCCCGACCTGCGCGGACGTCGCCCGAGGGCAGGCCGCGCGGCAGGGTGCAGCGCCTGGCCCGCTATTGCGTCCCCCACCCGGGCGCGGACGCCGCACGTGACCGCCGGTCGGCCTGTGCGGGCAGCACCGCGCCGGATGGCGGAAGGCCGCTGGAGTCGGCCGTACTGGTACCGCGCCGGTCACGGTGGTGCGGGAACTGCCCGGCCGCGTACCAGCCGATGTGTGCGAGTGCGGCGCCCGCGAGGGCGTCGAGCAGGTAGTGGTTGGCGGTCAGGACCACGGCGGTGTCCATGGCGACGGTGAGCGTCACGGCCATGACGCGGAGCCACGCCCTGCGGGTGGCGGCGAGGATCGCCAGCGTCATGAGCAGGTTCCAGCCGACGTGGAGACTGGGCATCGCGGCGTACTGGTTGGTGAAGGCCGGGGGCTGCAGCAGCCGGTAGGCCGCGGACTGCTGGGTGACCGTGTCGGTCATGCCCAGACCCGCCAGCCTGGGTGGCGCGACGGGGAACGCGGCGAACGCGATGAGGCCGGCGGTCCCGGACACGAGCATCGCGCCGGCCGCCCGGACGTACAGGTCGGGGTGCCGGGTCAGCAGCCAGATCAGGGTGAGCGCGATGACGGGCCAGTGGCCGAAGATGTATATCCAGTTCAGGATGCGGGTGACGGCGTGCTCGTGGACCACGTGGTCCTGCAGCCAGAACTCCCTGTCCAGGCGCAGGAGGTGCTCCGCGCCCTCGATCCGTGCGGCATTGCGCAGCGCCTCGGCCCGGGAGCTGTGCGTCAGGCCCCGGACGGCGAAATAGCCGACGACGGCGGCGAGGACGATGCCCGTCCGTGCCAGAAGGCGGGAGGAAGCGGCGGCCGACCGCGCCAGGTGGCGGAAGCCGCCGCTCACGCCGTCGTGCAGCAGGCGGCGGATGTGCCGGACGCCGTACCTGATGCGGTCCGTGACCGATCCGGGACGCCGCGGCCGCCCTGCGGGTCGCGGACCGGGGACGAGGGGCGCGGCGGCCTCCCGTCGGGGGCCGTCACTCCGGACGGGCGGGTGGGTGGTCGACCGCGCAGAGCGCGGAGGATGCGAGCGCTTTCGCCCGTCCCGGACAGCGCGTCGGTGGCGCGATCGCGCACTGTGGCGGTTCAGCACGGCTGCAGTTCCTTGTGGACGTCGGTCGTCACCGTGATGCCCGGGGCGGCGATGTCGACGGTGTCCTGGCCGACGTGGGCCGGGGTGGCTGTCCGATCGGGCAGCTCGACGCCGTGGCGCGGGAGGCCGGCATCGAAGTACGCGGCGGTGAGGATCCGCCGCATCCAGCAGTTCAGGTCCGCATCCGGAGGCACGTCGGGGAAGGACAGGTAGGCCCGTTCGAATGCGTCCAGGACGAGGGCCTCGGCGTCGTCGGGATGGCCCGTCATGGACAGCGCGGCCCGGTACGACAGGCCGAGGAGGGACAGCACCTCCCTCTCGAAGCGCTCGTCGTCGCGCATGCCGGGCCTCCCGGAACGCACGACGGGCCGGGCACGCGGGACGTGAGAGTACCGACGGTGCCTGCCGTGTCCGGCCGTCGCCACGACCGGGAGCGACGGCACGTCCTCCTCGGAGGGGTGACCTCGATGCCGGCCGGTGCCATGTCCGAGCGCAAAGGCGGCTTGGGCGCGAGGCTGCTGGACGGTGACCGAATCGGGCATGGGTGTTCCTTTCCGTGGTCGGCCGGCGGGGGCCGATGCGACAGTGCGGTCCGGCGGCGTGCGAGGCCCGGCAGCCGGAGCTCCAACTTGAAGCTTCAACTTAACCTAACATGACTTTAAGCTTCAAGCGATCACGGACCAGCGAGCCCCGCCGCGCGAGGACCTGGACGCCCCGCCGGCGTCAGCGGCAGGGATCGACCTCGTCGACGGCCGCGAAGATGCGGTCGAAGACCGCTCCGAGGGTCTGCAACTCACCGGGCTCCAACGGGTCGAGGACCAGGCGACGGACGCTCTCGACGTGCGCGGGCGCGGAGGCCACGAGCTTGCCGTAGCCCTCGGACGTGAGGGCGGCGTTGGTGTACCGCCCGTCGCACGGGTCGGTCTCGCGACGGACCAGACCCTGCCCCTCCAGGCGCTTGACCACGTGGGACAGGCGCGACAGCGAGGCACTCGCGAGGCCGGCCAGCCCACTCATCCGCATCGTGTGGCCCTCCTGCTCGGAAAGCCTCGCCAGAACGTGGTACTCCATCCAGTTCAGGTCGGTTTCACGCTCCAACTGCCGTTCGAGCGCGGGCAGGAGCAGCGTCAGCACCCGGGCCATCGACATCCACGCGGAGAGCTCGTCGCTGCGCAGCCAGCGCGGCTCCGCCGCCTTCTCGTCCCGCGACTCGTCCAGATTCATCGTCATGCGGCCCACGCTAGCCGAATAAGTTGAAGCTTCAAGTCGGTCGGGTGTACGGTGAGACGACTTGAAGCTTCAAGTTGCTTTTCCATGTACCGTCACGTACCCACAGATCAGGGATTCCCGACATGACCAGGATCGGCATCATCCTCGGCAGCACCCGCCCCGGCCGCAACGGCGAGAAGGTGGCCCACTGGGTCGTCGAGCAGGCCGCGGGCCACGGCAGTGACGCGACCTTCGAACTGGTGGACCTCGCGGACTACCCGCTCCCCCACCTCGACGAGCCCCTGCCGCCGTCCATGGGCCAGTACCAGAACGCCCACACCAAGGAGTGGGCCCAGAAGATCGCGAGCTTCGACGGCTTCGTCTTCGTCACCCCGGAGTACAACCACTCCACCTCGGGCGTGCTGAAGAACGCGATCGACTACCTCTTCTCCGAGTGGAACAACAAGGCCGTCGGCATCGTCTCCTACGGCGCCGTCGGCGGCGCCCGCGCCGCCGAGCACCTGCGGCTGATCGCCGGCGAGCTGAAGATGGCCGACGTGCGCACCCAGGTCGCCCTGTCGCTCTTCACCGACTTCGTCAACTTCTCCGAGTTCGCCCCCGGTGAGCACCAGGCCGCCACCCTGTCGACCCTCATCGACGAGGTCGTCGCCTGGAGCCGCGCCCTGGCCCCCCTGCGCGGCTGACCACCGCAGCGTCCCTGCGCCGGGCCCGCAGCTCGGCCGTCCGTTGACCGGGCGGGACACACGGTCACCGTGGCCGGGCGGAGCGACCCTCCGCCCGGCCTCGGCGTGCCGCCCCTCCCGGGTCGCCCGCAGGTCAGGCGCCGGAACGGGGGCCTCTGCCGCGGGGCGAGGTCACCGTCACCGGTCGAGAATTCTGCCTGTTGGCACCCTTGAGCCCGCGGGCCTTGCGGCGAGGATCCGCCACCGCGTGACGCCGATGCGCAGCGTCGCACGAGGTTTCTTCCTGACGCGCGCCGCGCCCTCACTGCACTCGCCGTGTCACTTCGCATTCAAGGGATCCGTGGCCCGGGGCCGAGCCGCGTCCGCAAGGCGTGCAGCCGACGGCCGGCACATCAGGCGTGAAGTCCGCCCCCCGGGGTCATCCCGTATCACCGGCGACGAGGCAGGAGTGAGGAACGATGGGCACCCAGGCGAACGCTTATCCCCCGCACGAGACAGCCCTGCTGATCATCGACCCGTACAACGACTTCCTGTCCGAGGGCGGGAAGCTGTGGCCCGCCGTCAAAGAGGTGGCGGAGGGCATCGAGCAGCTCGACCACATGCGCGCGATGCTCGCTGCGGCACGCGACATGGGCTTCCGCGTCTTCATCGTGCCTCACCACCAGACGAAGCCCGGCGACTACGGTACGTGGGACCACCTCTCCCCCACCCAGCAGCGGGTCGTCGAAGGACAGACCTTCGCCGCCGGCAGCTGGGGAGCCGAGTGGCACCCGGACTTCGTGCCACGCGAGGACGAGCTGGTGATGCACCAGCACTGGGCGTCGAGCGGCTTCGCCAACACCGACCTGGACATGCTGCTCAAACAGCACCGCATCCAGAAGCTCGTCTTCATCGGCATGAAGGCCAACACCTGTGTCGACACCACCGCCCGCTTCGGCCAGGAACTCGGCTACCACGTCACGCTCATCCGTGACGCCATCGGCGCCTTCAACTGGGACGAGATGAAGGCCACGTTCGACATCAACGGTCCCGCGTATGCGCACGCCATCCTCACGACCGACGAATTCCTCACGCTCGTGGGCAAGCAGCCGCAGGCCATGGCCTTTTGAACCGAATGGCTCGAACCGAGCGGGACACGGCGACGGAGTCGGGGGCTCAGACGCGAGGCCCTTCTGACGGGACGAGACTGCGAGATCGCGGGCCCGGGGACGGGTCGCGCATAGGGCGAACAGGATCAGTACGCCGCGTCGCCCCCTCCGCGTCGCCCTCCGCGTCGTCCCGCAGACCCGCCAGGTGCGCGCCGAAGCGGTTCTCCACGTCTCCCTCCAGCTGCATCCCGCGCTCGAAGAGCATCCGCACACGGCGGCGCGCCTCCGGCCGGGCCATCGCCGCCAGGAAGGCGCTGCGGCTGCCGAGCAGGCTGTCGGCGCTCGACAGCGAGCTCCGGTCGACCGGATCCGGGCGGCGTCCATCCGCGCCAGCAGGTCCTGCAGGGTCTCGAACACGGTGTGGTCCACCGCGTTGAGCGGCGGACTGTCGAACGCGACTCGCCGGTAGGCGGGACTCTCCTCGACAACGCGCACAGATCCCGGCGCTTCGGTCATGACAAGACGCCAGGAGCCCGGGCTTCCGTTGCCGAAACAACTCGCCCCTTCGTCGCCGGAATGGCGGATGTGGTCAGTCCGGCCCGCGAAGGCGGCGAACACAAGCGTGAGGTCCGCATGCCCCCGGGTGGCAGGCATGGGACCAAATCGGTGCGAAGGCCCAAATGTGTATGATGACAATCATCCAGATTTGGCTGGTGCGCTCTGCGCCCGAGGAAGGCCCGCTCACGCCGAGCCACTGGCCCCCGTCAGAGCACCCGCGACAAAGGAGGCAGGACATGAAGGCGATCGTGTACCGGAGCACCGGCGGACCGGAAGTGATGGAGCTCGTCGAGCGCCCGATACCCGAGCCGGGGCCCGGGGAGGTCCGCGTCCGGGTGCGCATGTCCGGCGTCAACCCCACCGACTGGAAGGCGCGCCGCGGTTCGCGGGGGCACAGCGACGGGGTGGAGCAGGTACCCAACCAGGACGGTGCCGGGGTCGTCGACGCCGTGGGCGAGGACGTCGACCCGGCCTGGACCGGGCGGCGGGTCTGGATCTGGGAGGCCGCCTGGCAGCGCGCCGACGGCACCGCGCAGGAGTACGTGGTCCTGCCGCTGAGGCAAGCGGTGCCCCTGCCCGCCGACGCCTCCTTCGAGCTGGGCGCCAGCCTCGGCATCCCCGCGCTGACCGCGCACCGTTGCCTCACCGTGGCCGAGGGAGGGCCCGACCGTCTCGGCCCCGGCGCCCTGGCGGGTCGCACCGTGCTGGTGGCCGGCGGTGCCGGAGCGGTGGGGAACGCGGCCATCCAGCTGGCCCGCTGGGCCGGGGCCACGGTCATCACCACCGTCAGCAGTCCCGAAAAGGCCGCCCTGGCCCGGGCCGCCGGCGCCCAGCACGTGGTGAACTACCGCGACGACGACGCCGCGGCGGCGATCCGGGCGGTGGCCCCGGAGGGGGTCGACGTGGTCGTCGAAGTCGCCCCCGCCCCCAATGCGGAGCTCGACGTCGCCGTACTCGCCCCCAACGGCACGGTGGCCCTGTACGCCAACGACGGCGGGAACGAGCTCGCGCTCCCGGTACTGCCGATGATGTTCGGCAATCTCCGCTGGCAGGCGGTGATGATCTACACCGTCACAGCGGCCGCCAAGAACCATGCGGTGGCCGCCGTCTCCGCCGCGGTGGCCGACGGCGCGCTGCGCGTCGGCGAGCAGTCGGGGCTGCCGCTGCACCGCTTCCCCGTCGAGCGCGTCGCCGACGCCCATGCGGCGGTGGAGCAAGGCGCCGTGGGCAAGGTCCTCATCGAGCTGCCCTGACCGGGTACCGGGGTCAGGTCAGCGAGTGCGGCGGATACGGATGGGGCCTCGGGCCTCGGCCGGCTCGATGGGACGGCCGGCCTGGGTGATCTCCACCTCGCCTGCTGCGGCCAGGCGCCGGGCCGCGCGCCGGGCCGGTTCCATGAGCGCGCGCCAGCCGTCGTCATCCCCTTCGTATACCGCCCGCGCGGCGTCGGAAGGGCAGATCGTGGCGGACGCGGCACGACGGTCCAGCAGCTCGAGGATGGCTCGCTCCAGGCGCTGGTCCGTCCGCCGTTCGTTGTCCGGCACTCCACCAGTGTCGCAAAGACGATGAGTGGTCTCTCCGTCCGACGGGACGGCCGGCGGCGCGGGTGCCGCCTGGTGAGAGGCGCCGTTCAGGCCTGCGCCCACTGGCGGAGCTGCAGGGCGACCTGCCGCACGGGCACGTCGCCGGCGATGACGCCACGGACAAGGATCGCGGCGTCCTTCGGCTCGTAGGCCAGGCTCCGCCCGTTCACCTGGAGGAAGGCGACCGCGGCCGACCATCCGAACTGGCCGTTGGAGTGCTCCAGCGCCGGGAGCCTGACCAAGGTGTGCAGCAGCGCTGCCGCCTTGAGCCAGATCGAGCCGTAGATCTCCTGGCCCATGGCCTCAGCGCGGTGGCGGGCGACCGCGGCATCGAGGACTCCGAGGTCGTCGGCCTGCGGGTCGCCGGTGATGTGCTCCGCGACCTGCAGCAGCATCGGGACCGTCGCGTAGGTCACCCCGTCGGGGCGGGCTCGGCTCACGCGGCGGTTCCGCGCGCCTGGTCGCCGGCGTCGAGCTCGGCCAGGCTGCGGCCGGCCTCGGCGTCCGCGGCCCGGTACGCCTCGTTCGGACGGCCGTCCTCGGGCAGGATCTCGGCGAAGGCGTCCTTCACGTACGTGTGGGCTTCCAGGGCGGCTTCCAGGAACGCGGTGGGTACGGCGTTGGCCTGGGCGAGAGCGGCCTGGCGGATGTACTCCCGGGTGGACATGCCCGCGGCCGCGGCCGCACGCCGCACCATGTCGAGCTCGTCGTCGTCCGCGAAGGGGACGTTCATGCCCTTGGTCGTCGTCATGTACTGCAGTACCGCGAGTACCACCCCTCAGCGCCACCCGGATTCCGGACCTGGGATCCTTCCCCCAGGCCGGGTCGCCCGAGCTTGTGCCCGGACGACCCGCCTCCTGCGGCACGGAGTCCATGACGGGGCGCCCCTGCCCGGGCATGCGGTCGACCACCAGGGCAGACACGTCTCTGCCGCCGAGCCCGCCCCGGCGGCCGATCACTTGGTGGCGTAGACGGCCGTGTAGCCGCCGATGAGGGGACGGGCCTCCGTCATGGAGAAACCAGCCGCCCCCAGCCAACGGGTGGCATCGGCGACGGTGTACTCGGAGCCGCCTTCCGTGTCGATGAGCATGTTCAGCGACACCATGAAGCCGTAGGTGTTCTGTCGTCGGTCGTCGTCGATCATGGCGTCGTAGACGATGAGCGTGCCGCCCGCGGGCAGGGCGTCATACGCCTTGCGGAGCAGGAACTGCCGCTGCTCGGGGTTCCAGTCGTGGAGGATCTGCCCCATGACGTAGACGTCGGCGGGGGGAAGGGGGTCGGAGAAGAAGTCGCCGCCGTGGAAGGTGAGGCGGTCGGCCAGGCCGTGCGCTGCGGCGAATTCCTCGAACACCGGGCGCACCGGGGGAAGTTCGAAGACGCTTCCGGTCATCTCGGGACGCGATCGCAGCACTGCCGCGGGTACGGCGCCCAGAGCGCCGCCGAGATCGACCACGTGCCGGCGGCCGGTCCAGTCGAAGTCGGCGGCGAGTGCGCCGGCGAGGGGGGTGCTGACCCCGTTCATGCCGTTCAGGAAGTTGCGCCATGCGGCGGGGTCTTGGCTCAGGGTGGCGAAGAAGGGGGCCCCCGTGTGGGTGACCTCGTTCTGCTGGGTGCCGGTTCGCAGGGCATCGGTGAGGTTGTCCCAGAAACCGAAGAGACGGGCATTGGCCATCTCCAGGATCCCGCCGATGTAGGAGGGCTTGACCTGGTCCAGGAAGAGCTCGGACGCGGGGCTGTTGCGATAGACGTCGTCCTCGTCGCGGTCCAGCAGGCCCAGCGAAACGAGCGCGTCGAGGAAGTCCGCCGAGGACCTGGGGTGCAGACCCACTTCCCGGGCCAGGGACGCACGGTCCCGACCGCCCCGCGCCAGGATGGTGAATATGCCCAGTTCCACCGCACTCAGCAGCGTCTTCGAGGCCATGAATCCCAGGCCGAGCCGAAGGATCGGCTCGGGGGTGATCGATGCGCCGACGGCCGGGCCGATGCCCTCGCCGGCTTCGGTTCCGGTTCCGGTTCCGGTTCCGACGGCGGCTTTGCCCTTGGGGTGCAGTTCCATGAGGATCCTTTATGGAGTGATCAATACAGAATTACGGCAGGCGGAAACCCGGCCCACACGCCGGGGTCGGTCCGGGGCCGTCTCGCCGACACGCCGGCGCCGGGGCAGCCCGACCGGCGACCGGAAGCCCGGCCGGGCTCGACCGCCAGAGGTCGGCCGACACACCCGGCGGCGACACCAACGACGAGGCCCCCCGCGACGGATCAGTCACGTCCGCCTCGATCGGGATTCGACCGCTCGGTCGACGCAGAACTCCCCGATCCGCGCCACGAACGAAGGCTAGCACGATTCTGGATTGACCAATAAAGTTAAGGAAGGCCCCGCCGACAGGGTTCGCACTGGCCACCCTTCCAGGCTTGCCAACCTGCCTGCATGAGCCGCCTCCAGTGGACCCACGTGCGTCCCATACTCCAAGAACGCGCATCGCCGACCGGCGCTACAGCGCAGCACGGCGGGCCGGACCCACCGAGGGGGTGCCGGGTCGCCGCTACGTGCGGGACGGCGATCACCCGGTCGGCTACCGAATGTGCACCACTCGCCACGCAGGGCGATTCTTGCTGTGGGCTCGCTGTGTCTCCGACAGTTTTTTCTCTCCTGGTAGGCGGCATCGGCCGCGTGTCGCGGGCCCCCAGCTGGAGGTGACGTGTTGTCCCGAATAGCCATGCCTCAGGCGTCCATGTGGCGGCGAAACGGTATCCGGATGTGGACGACGGCCACGAGTGTGGCCCTGGCGTCCAGTGCCCTGACGGGTGCGGCGTACGCGGGGAGCGCCAGCGGTGGCGAAGTTGATGCCGTAAAGCCCCGAGCTCAGGCTGGTCTCACCGACCCGTGTTTTCTCTTCTCGGATTTCCCCGGATATTGCCCAAGCCGCCCTGATCGCCACTGGCGTCCGGGCCGCCCCGGCATTCCTGGTCCTCCCGGTCCTCCCGGTCCTCCCGGTCCTCCCGGTCCTCCCGGTCAGCAGGGTCCCGCTGGGCCTGCCGGGCCACAAGGACCTCCCGGACAGACGGGGCCCAAGGGCGACCCCGGCGACCCCGGAACCCAGGGACCTCCCGGACAGACGGGGCCCAAGGGCGACCCCGGCGACCCCGGAACCCAGGGACCTCCCGGACAGACCGGGCCCAAGGGCGACCCCGGCGACCCCGGAACCCAGGGACCTCCCGGACAACAGGGACCGGCCGGGCCGCCGGGACCTCAAGGCGACCCCGGCAATCAGGGAGTTCAGGGGCCTCCCGGCCAACAGGGTCCCACTGGCCCTGCCGGGCCGCCGGGAACAAACGCCGTCCCGCACGACTTGGCGGACTTCACCGCCAACGGCACGTTCGTCCCACCCACCGGACTCACTCAGGTCTTTGTCCAGGTGTGGGGCGCCGGCGGAGGCGGCGGTGCAGTCGCATTGGGGCTCCCGCTCGGCGGCGGCGGCGGTGCCGGTGGCTTCGCCTGGTGTTCCGTGCCGGTGCAGCCTGGGACGGCCTACACGGTGACCGTCGGCCAGGGCGGGGCCGGCGCTCCGCTCATCGGTCAAGACGGCACGACCGGGGCAAGCAGCACCCTCGTGGGGCCGGGCGGTGCACTCGCGTCTGCCACCGGCGGCGCCGGCGGCCATGCCGGGCTTCTCACCAGCCCCCCGAGCCCCGGCGGAACGGGAACCTGTTCGCTCCCTGCCAGGGGCACGACCCGTGACGGCGCTCCGGGCCTGGCTCCCGTCAGCCTCACCGGGCCGCCCGGCCAAGGAGGCAAACCCGCGGTCAGCGGCATCGTCGAACCGGCCCCAACCGGCGCGGCCGTGGGCGGCAACGGCGGCACTACGGGCGCCATAGCGGCTCCCAATGGCGGCAACGGATACGTTGTCATCTGGTGGTAGCGGGCTGCCGCCTCACCTGACCCGCGGCCCTGCACGACACAGCGGCCCGGAACCCCGCCACGGGATTCCGGGCTGCCGGCCTGTCCGGCTGTCGCCCCCGGGCCGTCGCTTCTCGTGCACCTCACGAAGATCGTGCAGTCGCACGCCGCAGATCGCCTATCCGCCCAGGCGGTTGATGTCCCGGCTGTCGAGGATCCGCTGGGCAGCGGTGTCGGGGCGGGTGACCGCGAGCATGGCACGGCCGAGGTGATCGGTGGTCGTGGTGTGCTTCGGCGCGATGCGGTGCAGCAGGGGATAGAGCCAGGAGGTGAGAGTGTAAGTCAGGCGGTAGGCACGGGTCTTGGAGACGGCTCCGTGGCGGGGCTGAATGTAGCCGGGGCGGAACATGTAGGCGTCGATCGGCATGGCCAGCAGTTCGTTCTCGGTGCGCCCCTTGACCCGGGCCCACATGGTGCGGCCGCGTTCGCTGCTGTCGGTGCCTTCGCCGGAGACGTAAGTGAAGGTGAGGCCGGGGTTGGCGGCTGACAGCGTTTTCGCCGCGGCCACGGTGAAGTCGTAGGTGATGCGGGTGTAATCGGCTTCACTGCGGCCTGCGGAGGAGACTCCGAGGCAGTAGAAGCAGGCGTCCACGTCGGTCAGTTGCTCGGCCGGCCCGGACAGGTCGGTGAAGTCCTGGTGGATGATCTCGTGCAGCTTGGGATGGGTCATGCCGATCGGGCTGCGGCCCACGACAAGGACGCGGGTGACGGCCGGATCCAGCAGGCACGCCCGCAGCACGCCATGTCCGACCATGCCGGACGCACCGAAGATGACGACGTTCACGAAGGGGTTCTCCTGCTCATGCGCGGATGATGGCCTTGGCGGTGGCGAGGATGGTGGCGCGACGGCGGTCGCGGTCGGCCTCCGATGTGATGGTCGGCATCAGCGGGGTCTTGCTGACGGACAGCAGGACCATGAGGTCGCGCTGTTCCTCGGCCGGCAGCGTGGCGGGGATGATGCCGTCCCTCTGCGTCCGGGCGATCCGCTCCGCCTTCTCCCGCTGGGGATCGTGGACGACCTGCGGCACGGCGTGCTCGGGTCGCTCGAGCAGCTGCCAGGCGGCGAGTCGCACCACCTGGGGGGGCCTGGTAGTAGTCGAACAGGCGGGCCGCGTAGCCGGGCAGGTCCTCCGCGTCCAGGGGGACGCGTCGACGATCTCGGTGACCAGGTCGCTGTGAGGCCGTACAGCAAGGCGTTGTTGACCCCGGCGTTCTTGGTGATGTGCTCCACCCTGGCGCCGGCGATGCCGTACTGGGCGAACTCCTCGGTAGCGGCTTCAAGGATCTCTCGCCGGGTCTCGTCTGCGCTGCGTGCCATGGGCACAGCCTAAGTAAGTCGGCAATGGCGGACGCGCCCCTACCACCTGACCGCCGCGTACGGGCACTCCAAGCCGGCCAACCCGCCCTTCACCTACGAACTCCAGCGCAGGCCGCCCGCGGGCGGACCGCTGGCCGTCGCGGCGCATCCCGGCGGCGCCGACACCACGGGCTCCAA
Organism: Streptomyces sp. MI02-7b; assembly: GCF_033793585.1. Lineage (NCBI taxonomy): Bacteria > Bacillati > Actinomycetota > Actinomycetes > Kitasatosporales > Streptomycetaceae > Streptomyces > Streptomyces sp. MI02-7b. Next base: position 77,724 of record NZ_JARAWX010000034.1, read on the forward strand.
GGACGCGATGACACATGCGTCCGCTCCGACCCGTACGGCGTTCGCGGCCGTCCGGCCGCTCCTCCTCCAGTCCCCGGCGATGGGGGCACTGTCCGTCCTCCGCGCCGCGACGGACCCGGGCGTCCGGGGTGGGGAGTTCTACGGCCCGCGCGGATTCCAGCAGAGCAGGGGCTACCCGAAGGCCGTCCGGTCGAGCGGTCCGTCCTACGATGCGTCGCTCCAGCGCCGGTTGTGGACGGTGTCCGAGGAACTGACCGGGGTCTCGCTCCGCGCACGGTAGGACGGAACCGTGCGCCCCCCGGAACCGAGCCGAACTCCGCCCAGGGGGTGCGCCGTCACCGTCAAGGGACCCGGCCGGAGGTCAGAAGCCGGTAAGAGTGATCTTTCCGATGGCGGAGCCGGACTCGAGGATGCCGTGTGCCTCGCGGAGGTTGGCCGCGTTGACCGGCCCCAGATCCTTGGTGGCCGTGGTCCGCAGGATGCCGGCGTCCACGAGGCGGGCGACCTGGGTCAGGATGTGGTGCTGCGTGTCCTGGTCGGGAGCCTGGAAGAGGGACCGGGTGAACATGAACTCCCAGTGGAACGCGATGGACTTCGGCTTGAGCACACCGAGCGGCAGGCTCTCGTGGTCGTCGATGGCGACGATCCGGCCGAACGGACGCAGAGCCTCGGCGTAGGCGGACAGGTTGCGGTCGGTGTTGGTGGTGCTGAACACATGGGTCACCCCTTCGGGCGCCGCCTCGGCGAGCTGGGGCACCAGCGGTTTGTGATGGTTCACGACGTGCTGGACACCCATGCGGGTGGCGAAGTCGATCGTCTCCTGGCGCGAGGCCGTGCCGATCACCGTCAGACTGGTCAGCGCGCGGGCGAGCTGGGCGACCATCGCCCCGACGCCACCGGCCGCCGCGGTGATCAGCAGGGCACCCTGCTGGTTCATGCCGCCGTTCTCCAGACCCAGCCGTTCGAACAGGCCTTCCCAGGCGGTCAGCGAGGTCAGCGGCAGCGCGGCGGACTCGGTGAAGGACAGGGTGCTCGGCTTGAGCGCCGCGATGCGCTCGTCGACCGTGTGGTACTCGGAGTTGGCCCCGGGCCGGTCGATGGCACCCGCGTAGTAGACGTCGTCGCCGACCTCGAACCGCCGCACCTTCTCGCCGACGGCGACGACGCTGCCCGCCGCGTCCCACCCGAGGATCTTCGGCTCTCCGGCCGGATCGCTGTTCTGGCGGACCTTGTAGTCGACGGGGTTGAGGGCGACGGCCTCCACCTTGACCAGCAGGTCGTGCGGTCCGGGCTCGGGAACGGGCAGTTCCAGGTCGATCAGGCTCTCCTGGTCGCTGACCGGCAGGCTCCTGCGGTAGCCGACGGCGCGCATGGACGTTGCGTTCATAGGGTGATTCCTTTTCGGTGCGGTCGGTGGGGGTGATGGGCGACGGGCTCGCGCTGGAGTGGCGTGGCCCGGTTCACGGAAGGAGTCCGGAGTGGTGGTCGGCGAGATAGCGGTCGGCGGCCTGCAGCGGGCTCAGCCCGCCGACGTTGATGAGCGTGTCGATCTCCTCGACACCGTCGTTGCCCAGACGGAGAGCGTCCAGTCGGGAGACCGCCTCGGGGCGGATGCGGTCCAGTGCCTCCAGGCCGATGACCGGGCAGGCGTCGTCCACGGTGCCCAGCAGCCCCTTGGGCTCTTCGAGTCGGCGCAGACGGTGGTGCCGGTTGAGGTACTGCGGTCGCCACAACGGGATGACGAACCACTCGCGGGCGGCGATGCCGCGGTCCACACGGGCGGTGAAGCCCTCCTCGTCCCCGGGCGCGAAGGTGTATCCGGCCCGGTCGAGGCCGTAGGCGCCCACCATCGTGGCGGAGAAACGGCTGATCCCCGCGCCCGGATTGATGCCGTCGATGGCCCTCGTCATGTGTTCGGCGATACCGGGCCGGGCGAGATCGGACACCTCCCCCACCTCGTCGACGGGAACGTACGGCGGCACCGCCCACACGCAGTACGGCTGATAATGAGGCCTCAGCACCCGGACCCGGTCCCGGTACCCGGACAGATACTCGCCGTGGCTCGACGGGAGCCAGGCCGAGACCAGCGCATCGACATCGCCGTTCCTGAGCAGATCGAAGAGCTCCTCGTGCTTGGCCTCGACGCTCTTGACCTGGTGACCGTGGGATTCGAGAACCCGGCGAGCGACACCGGCGGCGGCGCGGTGAAAGGACAGAGCGATATTCCCTACGATGATCGGATCGGAAGCAGCGGCGGACACGACGCCTCCCTGAAAATAGCAGTTCCTATTTCACTTCAGCGGCTGCGGCCGCGACGCGACCGCACACCCGATCCCGTCGGATCGTCGTACGGGAACCACCCTCTCCCCGCGCCCACCATAAGTCCAAGAAGTATTTGGCATGGTTTCTATATGCTGAGTTCATGGCAACGCTGAGACAGCTGGAATATTTGGTGACCATCGTGGACGAGGGGTCGTTCACGCGGGCCGCCGAAAGCCTCAACGTCACCCAGCCCGGGCTCTCCCATCAGCTCCAGGCGCTGGAACGCGAGGTCGGCGGTCCCCTGCTGGAACGGCTGCCCCGCGGCGTCCGGCTCACTCCGGCCGGACGGTCGATGCTGCCGCACGCGCGCGCCGCTCTGGCGGAAGCGACACGCGCGACGAACTCCGCCCGGCGCGCCACCGGGGTGTCCACCGGCGAGCTGCATCTGGCGGCGCTCTACTCGATCAGCTCCGGCGTGCTGCCCAGGGTCCTGGGCCTGTGGCGGCGGCAGCACCCGGAGGTGCGCATCCGGTTGTTCGAGCACCGCAGGTGGGACGAACTGGCCCAGGCCATGGCCGCCGGCCAAGCGGACGTCGCCGTGGGGCCGCTGCCTCGGGACTGGGAGGGCACCGCCCGCGCCATCGGGGCCGAGGAGTTCCTGGTCGTGACGCATGTCGACGACCCCGTGGCCGCAGTCGCCGAGGGGCCGGCCGTCCGACTCGCCGACCTCGCGGAACGGGACTGGGTCCACTTCACCCCCGACAGCGGGCTCTCGGAGATCCTCGACGACGCCTGCGCCGCCGCCGGGTTCCAGCCCCGCATCGCGGTGCGCACCGAACAGGCCCCCTCCGCGGTCGAGTACGCCGGCGCAGGTCTCGGGCCCACGCTCGTACCCGCCAACACCATCCCACCGCACTTCGCCGGCACGGTCCTGCGTCCCGATCCGCCCGTGCGCCGGCACCTGACCGGATACACCCGCACCAGCCCGGACCCGGTCACCACGTCCTTCCTCGACATCCTCAGCAGCCAGGCCCCCCTGATGCCCGCGCACGTGGCGGAGCGCCTGCGCGACGCGGACCGCACCACGCGCGCGGCGCCGCGAAAGCACGAATGAAGCTTTTGCCCCGGATACGAATGCGCGTTACCATCCGATTCAGCGAATTCCGGAGAGTGCCGGAACAGATGCCGAGCGTGTGTGCGGGTCCCGTCCCCACCGGCCGGCCCGGGGGTATTCCCGGTTGCGATCCTCGTTCAACGGCCATAGGTTCTTAGGGGTTCCCATAACCGTTCTCATAACCGTTCTCATGGCCGTTCTCGTGACCGTCCTCACCGCGAATGCAGACGGATCAATTGTCCGGAAATTCTCGTTCCTCGAATTTCGGAACAGGAGCAGGACGTGACTGGGAGAAAGATACCGAGCCGCGGCGTCGTCGCACTGCTGGTGGCCCTCTGCATCGGGGGCGGCAGCGCCACCCAGACCTCCCTGGCGAACTCGCAGGCCGATTCCGGGGAACCACCCGGCGCGTCCGCGCAGAACAAGCAGCGCCTGCAGCCTGTCGCGGATTTCAACGGGGCGATGCCCACGGGTGTGAGCGTCTCACGCACCGGCCGGGTGTTCGTGAACTTCCCGCACTGGGGCGACAAGGTGCAGTACTCGGTCGCCGAAGTGCGCAACGGAAAGACCTTCCCCTACCCGAACCGCGAGATCAACACCGCCGACACACGCGACCCCGCGCATCACTTCCTGGGGGTGCAGAGCGTCGTCGTCGACGCCGCCGACCGGCTGTGGGTCGTGGACACCGGGCGCATCCAGTTCGGCAACGCACCAGTGGGCGGGCCGAAACTCGTCGCCATTGACCTGCGCACCAACAGGGTCATCCGGACCATCCTGCTGCCCCGTCAGGTCGCCGGCCCCCGTAGTTTCGTGAACGATGTGCGACTCGACCTCACCCGCGGCAAAGCGGGCACGGCCTACCTCACGGACGCCTCCTCGGACGGCCCCAACGGGCTGATCGTCGTGGATCTGACGTCCGGGACGTCCTGGCGCCGACTGAACGACGTGCCCTCGGTACGCCCGGTGCCCGACTTCGTTCCCGTCATCGGCGGGAAGCGGATGCTCAACCGCCCGGCACACGGTCCCACCAGCCCCATCAACATCGGCTCGGACGGTATCGCCCTCAGCCCGGACGGCAAGACCCTCTACTACTGCCCCCTGTCCAGCCGCACCTTGTACTCGGTGCCGACGAGCGGTCTGACCGACCGCCGGGTGGCGGATTCCAAGATCGCGAAAACCGTTCGCGATCTCGGCACGAAAGGGATGTCCGACGGGCTGGAGACGGACAACGCCGGCCGCGTGTACGGAGGCGACATCGAGCACAACGCGCTCGTCTTCCGCGACACCGACGGGCGATTCCGCACCCTGGTCCACGACAACCGGCTGATCTGGCCGGACACCCTGTCGATCGGCTACGACCGGAACCTGTACGTGATGGCCAATCAGCTGAACCGTCAGGCCGCCTACAACGCCGGCGTCGATCTTCGGCGCAAGCCCTACGTGCTGTACCGCATCCCGGTCGACGGTGGCCCCGCCCGGCGGTAGGGCCTCAGGAGAAGCCGTAGCGGGCCGGCCAGTGCCCGTCGAGGCGCCGGACGAGGTCCGCCCATGCGTCGAGCAGTTCGGTCGGACAAGCCGTCGACGTACTGGAAGTTCAGGACGGTGGAGCCGACCTCGATCCGCCGGTGGACGAACATGTCGTCGTGGAGGAGGCCGTGGAAGCGGACGTACCGGAAGCCGGCGGCGCCGGCCACGGTGCGCAGGTGCTCCTGCCACGAGGCCCGGAGCCCCTCGGCGGCACGGCCGGCGCCGACGCAGGTGCTCCAGAAGTGTCGGACCAGACGATGACGGTGATCAGGCTGGCCAGTGCCCAGCCCGGCATGGACAGGAACGGCAGTCCGGAGTGGCCGAGAGTCTCCAGCACGGTGTTGACGGCGCCGTTGGTCGACAGCAGCGCGGACCACAGGAAACCGATGACCAGGGCGCTGACGACGTACGGATAGAAGAACACGGTCCGCAGCAGCGTGTGGACGCGGCCGGGGGCCGAAAGGGCCAGCGCGGCTCCGAGGCCGGCGAGGTTGATGGCCACGGTGCCGACCACGGCGATCACCGCCGTGGTCAGCGCGGCCTGCCGGACCTCGGGATCGTGCAGCATCACACGGTAGTTGTGCAGGCCGATCACCGCGGGGCGAGTCGGCAACAAAATCAAAGCGATCATCGATAGAATCGAGGGATCGACCCAGGGAGGCATACTCCGTGTCCCGCCACCGCACCGTGCCGGGGCCGTGGTGTCCCGTCCCCCGCTTGGGGTCCTCGTCGTGGGTTCGGGGGTGGGTTCGCGTCGGGCTGCCTCTACATCATCGATAGGCGATCGAATCGCCCCCCGAGTTCTGGAGCCGATGCCGGTGAGGTCGACCTGAAGGCATGGCGACGGGTGACGTGGCCGCCTGGCCGACCTCGCTGGGGGACGGACCTCGGTCAGCACGAAGCGGCCTTGCCCGTGAGCATGTGCGCCGCCGCATGGGGCGGATGATCGGCGTCTCGGGCCGGTCGCCGTCGCGAGGCCGCAGTGCGGGAAGGCGCGACGACACCCCAAGTGGACGCGCGCAGTGTCGCCGTGGCATCGGCGGCGGAGACTTCGCAGAAAAACGTTGGCGGACGGGAGCGGCCACTGCTACGTTTCGGAGGCCGTGCGAGAGATCAAGGAGGTGGTACCCGTGAACGCAGTTTCGACATGGGTGCTCCCCTCCGGGGCCACGGTCGGGCGATAGGTCGTCCGGGAGCGCCGTTCCAGTGCACTCCCGAAAGGCACGACCATGCGTTTCACCCCCGAGCAACGCCTCGATGACGGCGTCCTCGAACGCGAATTCACCCTTGGTGACATCCCCGGCCTCCTGTGGACACCGGCATCGGCATCCGCCGCCGCACCGGCGCCGCTGATCCTGCTCGGGCACCCTCCCCTCGGGCTGAACACGATGTACCCCCGACTGGTGGCCCGGGCCCGGCACGCGGCGGCGGACGGCTTCGCCACGGCCACCATCGAACTGCCCGGAAGCGGCGACCGGCCCCGTTGGCCGGCCGTCGAGCAGGCCCGCGCCGACCTGCGCCGGGCGATGAAGGCCGGCGAACCGGTGAGCGACGAGATCATCGACGCCCTCGTCCTCCCGCTGGTCGACAAGGCGGTCCCTGAATGGCAGGCCGCCCTGGACGCCCTCCTTTCACTGCCCGAGATCGGCGGCCCGATCGGCTACTCGGGAGGCGTGATCTCCATCGGCGTCCGGCTGGCGGCGGTCGAACCTCGGCTCTCGGCCGCCGTTCTGTTCGCCGGGAGCTTCGTGCCTCGCGCCCTGTTCGACGAGGCCCGGCAGGTCACCGTTCCGCTGCACGTCCTGCTGCAGTGGGACGACGAGGGGAACGACCGGCAGACGGCCCTGGACCTGTTCGACGCCTTCGGTTCCAAGGAGAAGTCCCTGCACGCCCACATGGGCGGGCACACCGGCGTCCCGCAGTTCGCGGGGGACGCCGCCGCCCAGTTCTTCACCCGGCACCTGAAGTGAGGCGGGGCCGTCAGGCCGGCCGCAGACGGTAGCTGATGCGGGCCGGCATGTCGCTCATCGAGGACGCGTCCGGCCCTCCGCAGCTCCTGCACCGCGGGCCCCTGCCGAACTCTCGGCAGGGGCCCGTGCTGCTCGACCAGCTGTCCCGAGATCGCAGTGGCAAGATCCGAAGCCCGGGACGCCAGGAGCTCGACCGCCTCGGCGACATACCGGTTGACCGTGGCGATCCCGACATCAAAGCCCGCGGCTAGCTGGGCATAGGTGTGTCCGCTAGTGTGATGCGCCGGCACCAGGAGGGCCTGACGGTCCGGTGTGAGCCGACGCCACCGAGTGCCGCGTTCGCGGCGCCGGGCGCTCAGCAGTGCCGACAGGAATCGAAGGGTCGAGCTCGACAGATCGAGTCCCGATGGGTAAACAAGCACACGAAGCTCCGGGCGGACAGGTTGCTCTTCGTCGACAACCCATCCACCAGGGGCTTCACCTCTTCCCGTACCTGGCCTGCCGAAACTCAGCTGCCAATCAACCAGGTTGGAAACTGTAAGCGCTGGAGGCGTCTCCGGAGGTGACGGTCAAAGCGGGCAGTCCAGCGAGTTCGACGATTTCGAAGTATCCGGGTATCCGGCTGTCGCCGCCGCGAAGGTACTGGATCGTGAGGGTCTGGATCGCAATGGCAGCCATATCCTCAACGACACCGCAGCAGCTGTTGAGGGCGACACAGGTGCCGAGAGCCGTGTGGTCTCTTACTGCGATGACTCAGGCTTCGAGACGCCAGTCGGTTGAGGCTGTGCTGCTGTAGCCCGGCCGTCGCCAGAATCCTACGGGCAGCCCTAGCCTCGCCAGCAGGGCTGTTACAGGTTTCAAGGCACCCGGCCCCGCTCACGCTCCGCCGGGCGCGCGGCGCGCGTCCGGCCGCGCCCACGCTCCAGTCTTCGCCCCGCTCGGCACGGCCGTCCGCCGCCGCGCGAACGCCGAGGACAAGACGTTCAAGATGGTGCGGCATCTGGCTCTCAGGTTCTATCTGTGCACCTCGCACCAAACTAGGATTCTCTCGCTTGGGCGAGAAACCAGATCAATTGCCGTCCGATGGTCGGCCCGTCGCTCGCTCTGTCGTAGCAGTACATGAAGGTAATTCCGCGAGATGGCGGCCTCGTTCGTGCGGACAGTCGGATCTGAGAGCTTGACAAGTGGGCATTCGTTCTTCGAACGGCCGCCATCTTTATAGATTGAGATTGTCGTAGTGTCACAGAACCAAACCGGAACTCCGGTCCGGCCGCCGGTGGTCACCCCCACCCGTGTGATCGCCGGCGTCTGCCTCGTCATCCCGTTCGTCGCGATGCTCTGGGTCGGCTC
>NZ_JARAWX010000085.1:0-604 GCF_033793585.1 Streptomyces sp. MI02-7b
CTCAGGCGCTGGTCGTCCACGGCGCGGTTGTCCACGGCGACGAACCGTGGGGGCCGGGCGGGTAGTTTCCTCACGGGCCGTCACCTGTTCCCGCGGGTGTGGCGCTGTCGGGTGTCTGGGGCGTCCGTCCCCGGTGGGGGCAGTGCCCGTGCCGCACGCCCGGGGGCGCGGTGTTGTGCCGCCGCCGGGGCGCCTGTGCCGGCGTCCGGTGTCCGGGCGGTGGTGCCCGCCGGGTGGCGCCCCCGGGTGGCTGGGCCTGTTCGCTTGCGCTGCTCGGGGCCGGCGGGAGCCGCGCCCTGCTGGGCCGCGGGGGTTCGTCCCGGCCGGGCGTCGCGAGCCGGCAGGGGCCGGTCCCGTTGTGCGGTCGGGCCAGGCTCGCACGAGCCGTCGACGGGCAGGCGTCTGCCCCGCGGGGGTCTGCGGCGTGGGGTGCGGGCGGGGCCGGTGTCCGGGTCGAACACGGACCGCAGAGCGAGTTCCGGTCGCCTTCGGTACGGGCTGGGTATGCCCGTGCCGGTGGTGCGGGCTTCGGTGACGGTGGCGGGCAGACGTGAAGCGGCGGCCATGCGGGCTCCCGGGCGCATCGACGTGGGTGGGTGTCATC